>JAOHKG010000018.1 GCA_028101095.1 Fidelibacterota bacterium
AAAAATATGAATGTTGAAAGTTTTAATAAAAAAGATAGTTCTAAGTATTTTCTATCAATGCCACAAAAACCCGAGTTTACGGACCCAGAAGTTTTAGATAATCGTTTTAAAACACGCTTTAAAAATAACAACTTGTCAGCCTCCTCTAAAAAACAGGATGAGAAGCCTTTTAAGAAAGAAAAAGACCAAAATACCTGGCTGAGCTTCTTCCCTTTTCAGTCTGATTCTGTAAAGACATCTTTAAGTTGGGAGTTTAGAAGAGAGAAGGAAGTTCCAAATTTCTTACAAACAGAGAGGGAATCTTTAAACTACTCGTCTAATGACAACGAGCAGTACCATTGGAAGGATAGAATAGGAGTTATGAGACCAGAAACAATGGCTAGAAGGCAGAATGATCCAGGTTTTATGTATTATAATAACAGCGGGATAAATGTAGAGGCAAATATTGATGGTGTCCCAATATATATTGACGGTAAATATGTTGGTGAAACGCCATTAAAACGGCCTGTACAAGTTGAACCTGGTTGGCATCAAGTTAGTGGTTTTTCACCTGTTTATACTCAACTCGCTTCAAATAAAGGCCTACAGTATGTAGGCTATGATCCAATTATTGAAAATAATAAACTATATGGAGCAACCACTGTTTATACAGAGGGTGGGAAAATGGAAACAGTCGAGCTTCGATTTAATCAAATGGGAGATACTCCTAAAAAATGGAAAGAAGTATCGGGCGGAATGAATATTGGTATTCCAATGATACTTTTTATTTTTGGAATGATGACGTGGGGAATGGGTTAATTAAGTAATTTAGTATATTGAATATTGAAAATATCCCATGAGTATCAAAGAAAATATTAAGTCTCTACTTTTATCTAATATTGTAGTTCCTAGACAAAGAAAAATAGGAATTGAAGAAGAGTGTTTTATTTATAAAAATAATGGTTCTAGGTTAACTGTTAATAAAGGTAATGAGTTCTCTGCCGCAGATCTGTTAATAATCATTAATAGAAAAACACTAAACAATGGTCACTACACTCTTGAACCTGGAGGTCAGTTGGAGTGGTCTAGTCCACCATTAAAAAACCTTAAACAACTTAATAATTCTTTTCAAAAACATAAAAACACCTTATCAAAATTGCTAAAAGAATATGAGTTGAAGTCTATAAGCTATGCTACTGATCCCCAATTTTCACCTGATGATATAGAATTAATAAAAGATACTAAATATCAACTTATGGATGAACGGTTTGATGTTTCAGGTACAATGGGTAGATGGATGATGCGTAATTCTGCAAGCATTCAAATTAATTTTGATGCAACGGGAAAAAGAGATCTTGAAGAAATGGCTTTTATTTCTGATTCTCTTCATCCTATTTCTTCTTTTATTTTTTCAAATAGTCCATTTATAAATGATTCAAATGTTGGAATGAAAAATATGAGAAATATAATATGGGAAAATACAGACAATGAGAGGTGTCGAAATCTATTCGATCATAATATTTATTCTTCATCAGGTCTGTTAGAAAATTATATAGAATATGTACTTGAAGTTCCAGCACTTTTTAAAATTAATGAAAATAATAATTTAGAAAAATCGGATAAAACTATAGGTGTTGAGCTCAAGTTTTTAGAAGAAAAAAACCAGTTGACACCTCAAAATATAAAACTTTATTTACAACAAATTTTCACAAATGTCAGATTGAAAAATGTCTTAGAAGTAAGAGGAGCAGACAGGACTCCTTTTGGATATGAACTTGCTCCTGTCGCGTTTTGGACTGGGATACTAACAGATGAAAAAACTAAAGAAATTGTTTTATGCGAAATTAATAAATGGACACTAGAGGATAGAAAAGCACTTAATATTGCTTCTTTAAAGTTAGATGACTCGCAGCAGGGACCTATGGGGAAGTCGTATGGTTATTGGAATAATTGGGCAATGGAGCTTGCAATTAAAGGTTTAGAAAATAGGGGGAAAGGCGAAGAGATTTTTTTGGAAAAATTTATCAATATAATTAAAAGAAAAGGACCTTTTACTTTACAATTACAAAACAATGAAGACTGAAATCGCTCATAATCTTATCTGGTTTCCAGTTTTCATAATTGGATGCATTAATATTTCAATGAGCCTTTTATTTTATTTCTCAAATCAGGTTTTTAGTAATCTATTAATTATCACACCATTAACACTTGGGCTAGCTATAATCACTATTGTAGCTATTACTAAGTTAGGGAAATCAAAAAACATAATATTCACATTAATATTTATTTTATTTTCAGAAACAACATTTTTTATATTTTTTAAAACTCAAATTTTAACTTCTCTTATTGAAGAATTATTTCTTCTAGGTTTTATATTATTTTCTTTAAGTTTATGTAGCCTGACACAATTTAGAAGTAATTGAAATAAGGGTTGCGAATATTTGTGCGTTAGGAATATTATTTTCTTAATTTAACGGCAATAAAACAATCTAATATTTACAATGAAAACATATTTTACATCGACTATTTTTAGAAAAACAATTGCATCATTATCTGGTGTTTTTTTAGTTCTTTTTTTGTTAGGGCACCTTCTAGGAAACTTGCAGCTATTTATTTCTGGGGAAGCAGGACAAAAACAATTTAACGAATATGCTTTTTTTATGACAACAAATCCTGTTGTCAAGATTTTATCTTTAGTTACATATACGTCAATCATTCTTCACATTGCCTTAACCTTTTACCTTACGATTCAATCGAAGAATGCACGTCCAGTTAAATACGCAGTTTCAAGTGGTACCTCAAATAGTAGTTGGGCTTCAAATAATATGGCTGTTTTAGGAACTTTTTTATTAATTTTTCTTGTTATTCATCTTAAAAGTTTTTGGTATGAAATGCATTTTGGGTCCGTAGAAATGGATCTTTGGGGCAATAAAGATTTACATTCTGTAACGGTTACAGCCTTTCATGAGCTTTGGTATGTACTAATCTATTTAGTAAGTATGATTGCGTTAGGTTTTCATTTAAAGCATGGATTAGAATCAGCTTTTCAAACGTTAGGGGTAAGGACAAGAAAATACAGCTCAGCTATAACAAATTTAACAACAGGGTTGGTACTTCTTATTCCGATTATTTTTGCAAGTATCCCAATCTTTATTTACATAAAAAACATATGATATTAGATAATAAAATCCCCGCTGGACCTTTAGAAGATAAATGGACAAACTACAAGGCAAAAGTACCTTTAGTTAGTCCTTCAAATAAACGAAACTTAGAAGTTATTATTATAGGAACTGGTTTAGCCGGTGCTTCAGCAGCAGCTTCACTAGCAGAGATGGGGTACAAAGTAAAAACTTTTTGTTTTCAAGACAGCCCCAGAAGAGCACATTCTATAGCGGCTCAAGGTGGTATAAATGCTGCAAAAAACTATCAAAATGATGGAGATTCAACTTATCGGCTATTCTATGATACAATTAAAGGTGGTGACTATAGAGCAAGAGAAGCAAATGTTTACAGGCTTGCCGAGGTAAGCGCTAGTATTATAGATCAATGTGTTGCTCAAGGAGTTCCTTTTGCAAGAGAATACGGAGGGACCTTAGATAACAGGTCTTTCGGTGGTGTTCAAGTATCTAGAACTTTTTATGCCAGAGGTCAAACTGGACAGCAACTTCTTTTAGGTGCTTACAGTGCCTTAAGTAGACAGATCAGTAAGGGCAATGTTCAGATGTTCAATAGGCATGAAATGCTGGATATTGTAAAGATTGATGGTAAGGCAAGAGGTGTTATTGTACGTAATTTAGTTACGGGAGAGTATCAAAGACATTTTGGGCATGCTGTTGTACTTGCTACTGGAGGATATGGAAATGTTTATTATCTGTCAACAAATGCTATGGGTAGCAATGTTACCGCATCCTGGAAAGCTCATAAAAAAGGTGCGATGTTTGCAAACCCAAGCTACACTCAAATTCATCCAACATGCATTCCTGTTTCTGGAGAATATCAATCAAAACTAACACTAATGTCTGAATCTTTACGTAATGATGGTAGAATTTGGGTTCCCTTAAAGAAAGGCGATAAAAGAAGACCAATCGATATTCCAGAAGAAGAAAGAGATTATTATTTAGAAAGAAGGTATCCTGCTTTTGGAAACCTTGTTCCTAGAGACGTTGCTTCCAGAGCAGCAAAAGAAAGATGTGATGCTGGTTATGGAGTTGGTTCCACGGGTTTAGCTGTTTTTCTTGATTTTGAAGATTCTATTAAAAGGCTTGGCAAAGAAGTTGTTGCTTCGCGCTACGGAAACCTTTTTGAAATGTATCAAAAAATAACAGGTGAAGACCCATATAAAATGCCGATGCGTATATTCCCAGCTGTTCATTATACGATGGGGGGTCTTTGGGTTGACTATGACCTTATGACTACAGTTCCAGGCTTGTATGCTATTGGTGAATGTAATTTTTCAGATCATGGCGCAAATAGATTAGGTGCTTCTGCACTGATGCAAGGTTTAGCAGATGGTTATTTTGTTCTTCCATATACTATAGGAAAGTACTTATCGGATGATATTAGAACTCCTGCAATTAGTACTGAAGATGAACAGTTTGAAAAAGCTGAAAAAGAGGCAAAAAACAGAGTTAATAAACTGTTAAATAATAATGGTAATAGATCTGTAGAAAGTTTTCATCGTGAATTAGGAAAAGTAGTTTGGGATCATTGTGGTATGTCTAGAAATAAAAATGATTTGGAAAAAGCTATTGAAACTATCAAAGACCTTAAAGCTGAATTTTGGACAAATGTAAGTGTTCCAGGTGAAGAGAATGTAATTAATCCAGAGTTAGCAAAAGCAGGTAGAGTAGCTGATTTTATAGAATTAGGAGAACTAATGATGAGAGATGCTCTGGCTAGAGATGAGTCCTGCGGCGGGCATTTTAGAGAAGAGCATCAAACAGATGAAGGCGAAGCCTTAAGAGATGACACTAATTTCGCTTTTACTTCAGCATGGGAATTCAGTGGTGAAAAAACCCCCTCCAAATTAAACAAAGAAACATTAGAATTTGAAAATGTTCAATTAACACAGCGCAGCTATAAATAATATGGAAAATTTAAATTTAAAATTAAAAATATGGCGTCAATCTAGTCCAAATGATAAGGGAGCTTTTGTATCATATGACGTAAGTGGTTTAAATACTCACATGTCTTTTTTAGAAATGCTAGATGTATTAAATGAAAAACTAGTAGTTACTGGAGATGACCCGGTTGCTTTTGATCATGACTGTCGAGAAGGAATATGTGGTATGTGTTCCATGGTGATAAATGGTAAACCCCATGGACCTCAAAAAGGAACGACGACCTGTCAGTTACATATGCGTCATTTCAAAGATGGGGATACAGTAACGATAGAACCTTGGAGGGCAAAGCCTTTTCCCGTATTAAAAGATTTAATAGTTGATAGGTCCTCATTTGACCGAATTATTCAATCGGGTGGATATATTTCTGTTAACACAGGTAGTGCTCCTGACGGAAACTCGCTTCCTATTTCAAAAGAAATTGCTGAAGATGCTTTTGATGCTGCTGCATGCATTGGATGTGGGGCTTGTGTTGCTGCTTGTAAAAATGCATCCGCAAGCTTATTCGTTTCTGCTAAAGTATCTCAATTATCCCTTTTACCTCAAGGACAACCAGAGCGGGAGGAAAGAGTGAAAAATATGGTTTCAAAGATGGATGAGGAAGGGTTTGGACACTGTACTAACACAGGGGCTTGCGAAGCAGAATGCCCTAAAGAAATTTCACTCGAATATATTAGAAAACTTAATTGGGAATATCACAGAAGTAATATAAAAGGGTAGCAATCCTAATAATCTATCCGTAAAATTTTTATTTCAGCCTAAAATTAACTGGAATAGAAATCCAAACTCCAACGGATCGTTCTCTCTGTTTGGCCGGTTTAAATCGAGTTTTTTTAATCGCTTCCATAGCAGCTTCATCTAATCCTGTATTTGGAACCCCTTTCAAAATAAGAGTTTCTTTAACTCGACCTTTTTCATCTATAAAAGCTTGAACAATAACAACGCCTTCAATTCCTGCTTCTTGAGCAATTTCAGGATAAACAGGTCTTATGGGTGACATAGCTACCGGTGGATCATCATAAGGAATAAATACAACTTTTGGGCCAGATGGCGGCGGCGGAGGTGCGTCTAAATTAGAAAAGTCATCAAAATCAAGTTCATCCAGTGTCAAATCTTCAGCAATATCTTCATCATCTGATGGAACTGGGATTGACGGTCTAGCAGGTGGTGGAGTATTGTCAATTTGTTGTGTTTGCGGGATATCTATATTTTCAATAATAACTTGCTCAACATTTTCAAACTCAATACTATTACCAAAGCGTGGAAATAGTAAAAAGTTCGAAATAACAAGACCAACTCCTATTAAAGCGGTAATCCTTACTACGATATCATATCGTTTTTTTAATGGATTTATAAATTCCATCAGTCAACTAACGTTTTTGTAGAATAGTTTAATTTTAGAGCTTCAACTTCCCTTAAATTTTCATGGATATCAGAAACCAGTCCCATCTCAGCCTCTTCGTCACCTTTTAAAGACACAACTAATTGAGGATCTGAAACCCTTTTATCATACATGACCATTGATATATCGTCAACTCCCATAAGCCGATCATCTATAGAAATTAAGCCTTCTTTTGATACCCAGACTTGAACAGTATGCCTTTTTGATTTGAGCTTTTCTATCCTCTTCGCTTTGGGGAGGTTAACAGGTAAGCCAGAATACTCTTTTAACACAGTCGTAACCATAAAAAATATTAATAACATAAATATAATGTCTGGCATTGATGCTGTTGGTATTTCACTCGATACTTTTGTCTTCTTTGAAAATTTCATCAGTTACTATTTGCGATTGAGATTCTTTTAGCATCTGCTCTTTTTAATTGATCAATTACTCTTACATAATCATTATAAGCTGTCTTGGGGTGGGCTTTGACAGAGATCACTAGTTTACTATTTGCACGTAATTTTTCTCCTACAATTCTATGTATTTGATCAATACTAGTTGGTTCTTCATCGAGCAATACTTTTCCCTGTGAATTAATCAAGCAGTTTACAATATTATCTTTTCTAATTTCAATTTCCATATCACCAGGAGGAGGTAAAACAATCCCTAAACCTTTATCTGTATCAATAGTTGTCGTAACAAGGAAAAATATGAGTAATAAAAATGCAATATCAGCCATTGAGGAAGTAGGTATTTCCCCGCCTTTAAATCTTCTATTTTTTTTCATAGAACTTTATTTGTAGCTATTATTTCTTCTTATTGACTTCATATAGAAAATCCATAAATCGATTAGATTGTTCTTCCATATCTAAAACCAGTTTATCGATTCTAGAAACAAATACATTTTGAAACACTTGAATAATCATCGCAACAATTAATCCGAAAGCAGTTGTCAAAAGTGCTTGAGAAATACCACCGGCAACCACTGCTGGAGAAATATCGTTAGCTGCTTTGATAGCATCAAAAGCTCCAATCATTCCTACGACAGTACCGGTAAAACCTAACATAGGAGCAACTGTTATAACAGCATTGAGCCAGATCATGTTCTTTTCTAAAAAGGCCATTTCAATAGCACCAGCATTTTCTATTCCTTTTTCAACATCTTCTAAGCCTCGATCGAGTTTAGTTAGGCCTGCATGAAAAATAGCGGCAACTGGCCCATCAGTATCTTTACAGATTAAAGTTGTTTCTTCAATGCCTTTTTCTTTAACAGAAGAGGTTATTTCTTCAAAAAAGATTTGAGAATCAACACCAGACATCATCAATGAGTAAGCACGCTCAATCACGAACGCAAGACCAAAAATCAACGTCATTAGGATTGGCCACATAAAGGCTCCACCTTCTAAAAAATAATATACCATTACATATCTCCGTATCTAAGTTTGATAGTTTTAATAAAAATATTTAAAATTTTTAATTGAAAGCTTCAGAAGTTAGTCTAATCAATCAAGAAATGCATCAGCTTCATTAAAATGTTTTAATGCTTCAATAACTTGGTTGTCAAGTTGCAGTCTTATATTTGCAGCCTCATCTTTACCCCAAATCGAACCGGCTATTTCACTTTTGATTGTGTTTCTTATGTAATTATCATCTAAAGAAATTGAATCTAAGTTGACAACTAATGAATCTTTATTTAATTCCTTTAAAAACGAATTAAAAAGATCATCTGTTACAAACCAGTTTTTTTTAAAATTTAAGAACGTGTCAAATTGATCTTTTTCTTGGGAAGCAAATTGCGAAGCAAAATTAAAAATAGGTCTTTTAGGGTTTCTAACTATTTTTCCAGTTTCAGAGTTAATAGAGTTTTTAAATGGAATATAAACATCAGGAGTTATTCCTCCTCCCCCATATACTGTTCTTCCTGATTTAGTTTTATATTTAGGGCGTAGCTCTTTTAAGCTGTCAATTTTTGATTCCCTATCTTTAGCATATAGTTCTCGGTAATAAGAAAGATCATTTCCATCTTCATAAGGTCGTTGTATTAGTCTTCCTGTAGGCGTATAATATCTAGCAATAGTAACTCGCAAAGCTGCACCTGAATCTAAAGGAAGCTGTCGTTGGACCAGCCCTTTACCAAAGCTTGTTTCTCCAACTACTAATCCTCGGTCGAGGTCTTGCACGGCCCCCGATACTATTTCAGCTGCACTAGCTGAACCACGATTTATCATAACTATTAAAGAGAAATCACTATTACCTTTCTCAGTGCTACTAATAAATTCTTGATTAGATTCTTTTATTTTCCCTTTAGTATAGACTAAAGTATCAATTGTTGTAATAAATTGATCTGAAATTGCGGCAGCTTGCTCTAAAAACCCTCCGCTGTTTCCCCTGAGATCAAAAAGTAATTTAGTCATTCCTTGATCTAACAATGTATCGATCGCTTTTGTAACTTCTTTTTCAGTCGTTGCTGAAAATCGCCTAAGGAAAATATATCCAGTCTCATCATTAATCATTGTTGCTGAACCAACGCTATATATTGGAATATTATCTCTTATGATAGTTACATCAAACGGCTGTGCGGATCCTATTCTACTTATTGTTACAACAACCTTAGTTCCTTTTTTGCCTCTAAGTTGTTCAAAAACTTCATTCTTTGTTATTTTATATGCATCTTTACCGTCAATAGAAATAATTTTATCTCCAGGCATTAAGCCTACAATGTCAGAAGGACTATCCGGAACAGGAGAAATAACGGTTATAAAACCATCTAAAATATCAAACTCTATACCAATTCCTTGAAATTTTCCTTTAAAAATTTCATTTATATTCTCTTGTTCCTTTGCTGGAATATAAGTTGAGTGTGGATCAAGTTCCTGCATAAGGCCATGAAAGGCACCATCAAGGATCTTTTCCATATCAACTGTATCAAAGTAAAAATGATTTACGTATGAAATTATTTGCTGAAGCACATTAATTTTTTCTCTAAGTACTTTATATACATTTTGGTTACTTGAATATGCGCGTGGCATAAAAATGAAGGCTGCTAGAAGAAAACCAAAAAAAGAAGAAAGAATCAGGGGCCATATCTGGCGCAGTTTATGAAACATATAAAATTAAGTACTTCTAGAGGCCGATATATAGCATGGTTCTAAAAGTTAAGCCCGATAATGATGATTGGGGTGAATCGCTTACGGAAGTCCGACCATTCAGTTTCCAGCTTCCCGCAGGAACGGTTCCTTTATTTGCACCCATACTAATTCTAAGACCGAGACGCTCCAAAAATTGCCATTTAATCGCAACATAGGGCTGAAAATTGAAAAAAGTAGCACTAACATCCCTCTGAAGACCTGCAACCTCTCCAGGGACAATTGGAGTAGGGTCATCTACGTCAGCAACAGGGTAGTATAAAGTATCTTCAATCATTGTGCCGTACGTATTGGAAAAAATTTTATTCCATCTTGGGTTTCCACTTTGTTGGTCGATTGCCATGCTGACTCTACCTAGACCCATTAATGCACCAGAAGACAATTCTAAATCCTGAAGTAACGGCATAACATACTCAACTGAGGCAGCGCCAAGTAATAGCGAAAATTTAGCTTTGATTGAAGGGTTAAAATCATCTTGGTAGTTAACAGTATTTGTTTCCCCATTATAACCCGGTACAGCATCTTCTTCATATAACAAAATTGTAGGAATAGTACTTACCGATGATCCCCCCATTCCAGCATATCCTCCTATCCTCCACCTGCCTGTTACATGAGCGAAGCCTTCTCCTCCATGAATAACAAAAGGGTCTGAAAAATTTTCTGGGTCTAAGCCAAGGTTTTTTAAATAGCTAGCACCCGGTATGGAATCTAATTTTATATACATGGGGCTGTAACCAATCCCTCCACCGAGAAAATCTTCAGCAGGATAACTAAACTGTGCAAACAACAGAGAACAATTCATTACTGTTAAGGCAATAATTTTTTTCATGATTAGAAAGTTCTTTTCATAGGATAATGCAACAAATTAAGATTCAAATTACAAATTAGAAAGAAAATATACACTTAAAATGAATAAATTAGCAAAAATCTCGGCAGAGGTCTTTTCCTTGTATAAATAGTCACATTATCCTATATTTTTCGAATAGTAAACGAGGTAAGGGAGGTCAAAACGTGTTTTTCCTCCTAAAAAAAATCCAATTTTGGTTCTGACCATGATGCTAAATACGTTCAAAGAAGCACATACAGTCTTCTTATACATATTATTAATGTGGTTTTTAAATCTGTCTACCTTATTAGGCGAGGGAGATTTCCGCACAAATAGGTCTTACGACCTAGATAAAGATGGCAAATTAGAAACATTTGTCCTTTCCACCTCTGCGTCTAGTATTCTATGGATAGAATCTATTAATTCGTTAGAAGAAGATACCTTATGGTCTTTTGATCAAAGCGAAGGCCTAGAGTTTTTAGATGTAGAAGTTTTAGATTTAAACGGAGATGGTTTAAAAGATCTAATTGCAGTACCGGACCTTAATACCTCTATCGGCTTTAATAGTTGGTTGTATGTTTTTCTAGGTTCTGATAAAGGTTTTTCTAATATTCCGTACACCTCAAAAGAAACTCTCATTGATCAAGAAAACTTAAGGCCTACTAGCCTGACTCTTGTCTCAGATGAAGCTTCCTTAATAGCGGTTTCTTTTGGTGCTCCAATTAGAGGTGGAGTAGTTTTTAATTTGAGTATAAATGATAAAAAACTCGTTATCAAAAAGATTAAACAATTAAAAGCTCCAATAATTGAGAATGGCTATGCGCCAGTTTATGCTGGGAGTTTTTCAAGCACAATCGGAGATCACCTTTCCTTAATATCAGTAGAAGGGAATAAAATAAAAGTAACACTGTTTAATCCAGATAAAGATTATGAAATTTCTCATAGCGGTTCTTACTCAACTGTTGGTGCGCAATCAATCATTAGTTCAGGAATAAAAAAGCAAACTCTTATGGGAAAACTAGATGAAGAAGGTTTAATTATCCCTTTCCAAATTGGACCAAAACTTTTACTTATTTTGGAAAATGATAAGCTATCAGTTACGCCATTTAAGAAATCAAGTAAGAAGCTATCTACAACTCAAAATAAGAATATCCTGTCAGAAATTGAGAAGATTAGACAAAACTTGGAAAATGAAAAACCTTCTATTAATAATAAGAAGATAAAAGACCTTGTTCGGAAATCAGTTAATTTTGAAAATATAAACTTGAAAGCCCCAAAAAAGATTGAACAAGAAAATCTTAAACAATATCAAAAAAAGACAGTAAAAATACCATCAGATCAAAAAGCTCTAACAGTTCAGAACCCTAAAAAACTTAAAATAGATTATTCTTCTTTAAGTCCAACTTTAGGGGACTTTTTAGAAAATGTAAAGACAAAAAACAAGGAAAATCCTACTGAAACAAGCTTTGTTAAAGAAGGAATGATTCCTGATGTAAACGAGGATATGGAAAGCGTAAATTGGGCTGATAATGCTGGTTTCACAAAATTAAACCTTGGAGAGTATTCAGAAACAATTTTAGATACTAATAAAAAAGATATTGGTTTACCTAAAATTGATGAAGGTATTTCATCATTTACTAAAGAAGCAATAGATGCTCTTAAACCGAAAATATTAAATCAAGATACCATCATCTTAAATACATCTGGAAATGATATAGACCTTTACTATGTTTTAGCTATGACACCAGCAACGGGTAGTCGAGATAGGTACGTGTTCGATGGCGAAGCTCCATTTGGAGTGTCGGTTAATCAAGTTCCTTCAAAAGGGGAGCCCTCTCATTTTCAACATGGTATATCTGCAAACTTAGCAAATTTGAACCACGGTGAGACGTTTGATTTTGCTTATTCTTTAAGAGATGCACGCTTAGATAGTATTACTACATTAACGATGGTCCATGATATGCAGACTAATGTTATTTTTATGTCTATTAGCCCAACAGAAGATTCTGTTTCCCAATCATATCAACCTGAGTCTTTTGACCCTAAGTTATTTGAATTTCCGGACTATTTTTTTGAAGGTTTTCCAAATTCATTAGATATGGATTTTAACGAAAAACTAATAAGGTTCAGCTTTGACGGCGTAAAAGATTCTATTTACCAAGGTATTTATTTGTCTTCTACAACCCCTTCAACCCCAACTCAGTCTTTAGCTGTTTTTATGGATCAAGGTAAGCTTCAGGCTATTAGAGGAGAAGTTGTGGTTAGGTCCAATGGTTATAAAAAAATTACAACAGAATATGACTTGACCGGAACTGTACGCCCAGAAGTCTTGTTTTCTAGACTAATTCAAGAGTTCTTCCCTTCAGAATTAAAAGTAAAGCTACTGCAAGGGGCCTCGCTAGAAGAGCCTATTTTTGGACCCAAAGGTAAAATACCTAAAGTTTTTAGAGAGCCGAGATTACCAGATGCACAGAGAGAGCAGCCAGAACCTAAAATTCCAATAAGAGTAAAACAAAGTAATATTCCAGAGGAAAAAGTTATTGAGCTGAACAACTTTAAAGCAGACTCAACTAAAAACGTTCCCAAAACCCAAGAAGATGAAACTAGCCTTAAAGTTCCTCAGAACAAACTTGAAGTAAATCAAACAGAACCGGATACACTTAAATTAGAAAACAGAAAAACTTCTACACCGGCAATAAAAACTGAAGACCTTCCAAGCTCTGACTCTAATCAATCTGAGGAAAATACTGAGAAACCATCCAATGAAAATGATTAAATATTTTAGAAAAACATAAAATGAGAGTTAAGAATTTATCTTTCATAAGAGTGTTTATTTTTATTGGCATATCATTACTGTTCAGTCAAAAAATATCTCACATGAATGGTGTTTACGATCTCGATGGCGATCAAATGTTAGAATTTATTGCTTTAGAGCTAGATCCTAGTGAAAGTGTTTTTCCTGAAAAGGTTAGGTATTACGAAATAGACTCAGACAGTTATCAAACATTAATATGGGAATTCAAACCACCTGTTGAATTGAAAGGCGATTTTGTTGATGCTAAAATTGGTGATATGGATGGAGATGGGTCACCAGAGCTCATTATTGTAATGAATCTTTCACGTTTTGAAAACAATACAACACCTCATGTGTTTATTGCTACGTATTCATGGAATGGGTCTAACTTTTCAGAGATTCCAAGTTCCACTTTAGATCTAGGTAAAGAAGATAGATCCTTGAGGTGTAATAATTTTCAACTACTCGATCAAGATTCTGATGGGGATCAAGAACTTGTTTTAGCTTTAGGTAGCCCCTTTCGAGGTTTTGCTATTGTAAATTCAACAAATGCTGGATTATCACTGACAAAAAAAATACGTCCAGATCAATTATTGGTTGGATCAGGGCTATTATATGTTGGTGTTGTTGATTATGATGGAGATGGCTACGATGATGTTTTGGCGTTAAGCCCGGATGGAAGCACTATAAAGGCTCAGCCGTTTTACAATATAGGAGGAGTCTTTGATTCTGGCCATCTTATCCGAAAGCAAATTGAGGGTCTAAATGGAATACTATCAAACTCAATACAGCTAACAGACTGGGATGCTGATGGATTTTTTGATGTTTTGGTTCCATTTAATTCTGGGGATATTGTTGCTTTCACGCTTACACCCGCTACTCTAGTTATAGATGAAGTCCCAATAAACAATGGTCCTCTGACTCAAGTTTCTTTAGAAGATTTCGACCAAGATACTTACGAGGACATCCTTACACTTTCATCGGATATAAATGCTTTAACCTTAGTTTCAGGAAAAAATGGTGAGTCAAAGCAAATTCAAAATGCTAGAAGAAACATACCTGAAGAAATGCAAGTTTTTTCAATGTTGCCTCTTACAAAAGCAGGCTTGTATAGTGGTAGTGTTCTAGTCTCTGGGTGGAATGGAATCGAAAATGCTACTTATATTATTGATCTAGGATCTAAATCGAGTCAGCTAGATCAAGGGTACTTAATAACACCTGATTTTATTGAAAAGCAGCTTCCAGCCCTTCTATCATACGCTGATAATTTAAAGCCTGAGATTCCAGAAATATTCATTGAATTACCCCCAGAGGAAAAAGTCCCACTTGAGCCGCAAAAAGAAGAAATAATTATAACAGATCTTGGCCAGTCTCCTAGTAGCTACATCCCAAATACAATATTCCCAGATCAGAAAGAAGGTAATGTTCTTAGGGAGCAACCTAGAATGCCAATCCCAAAAAAGATTGTGCGCACCTTAGAACAACCAAAACTACCTAAACCAAAAGAAGCTCTTGGCCAAAGGCTCCCAAAACATATTTTGCCAAGATATATTCTTAGGCCAGGTCAGCCTTTTTTATATGAAGTTCCCAAAGACAGTAGTGAAGAATTCTATAGCTTCAGATGGGAAAACCAACCACCAAAAGGCATGTATTTTTTGTATGACAGTAAATCTATTAATTGGGTTCCAACAGAAAAGCAATTAGATGCCTTTTCATTGTCATATTTATTGAGAATGAAGGTAGATGAAATAATGGAAGCGACTACAGGAGTAAATGAAGTTGATCAAGTCTTTAAAACAATTCCGATTCTTGAAAGCCGAGATGAAAGTTTATGGGTATATGTTAATGATCCTCCAAGGTTTTTGACTCAACCAACTATTACAGAATTTATAGCAGGTTCAACATTCAGGTACGAACCAATTATCCAAGACTTAAATAAAGATAGTGCAATAAAGCTTGAAGTGGAGATTGGTCCAGAAGGAATGTCTATAGAAAACGATGTGATAATTTGGAAAACAGATAGTGCTCATGTTGAAGTTTATGATGTTAGAATTGTAGCTTCTGATGGTTTTGAAAGAACCGCCCAAGAGTTTCAACTCTTTTCAAGAGCAGGAGTCAAAATATTATCTAAAGCACCTTTAGAAGCAAGTGTTGGGACCTCCTATAATTATCCAGTAAAAGTTTGGAAACAAAGACCAGATGAGAAAATAAGCTTCAAGCTTTTTTCAGGACCAGATGGAATGAAAATACAACCTGATGGTACTATTTCTTGGACACCAAATCCAGTGCAGGTAGATACTATAAAGTATACTGTTATTGCTAGTCATGGTGTAGCAATGGATACTCAGAGTGTAAACTTATTTGTTAATCATCCTCCAATTATAAAAACTGCACCAATGATGATGAACGCTATTAATGTAGGTGGCATTTGGGACTTTGACTTAGAAGTAGAAGAGCCTAATAAGAAAGATCGATTAATCTATACAGCTCATGAGCTACCAAATGGCATGCGCATGGACCCTCAGACTGGATTTTTACGTTGGGAGCCCACTATGAATGAGCTAGACTTTCATAAACTCAAAATAGAAGTCTCGGATGGTCATGAATCAAGATTTATTGAATCAGAGTTTTTTGTTAATGCTCCAACAAAAATAGTCTCAGTCCCCCCTATGTCTTCAACCGTAGGAGATGAATATTCATATAAAATCATGATCAATGATAAAAATAAAGGTGCCTTACTGCCGTTTAAGAGAGTTGTAAAAGTAGAAGATATTTCAACCATTAGAATGTATTCAATCAATATTACTGATGATGTTGCTCTTTCAAATATCGATAGATTTTTAGGTGATTGGCATAATAGTGATGCAATTTATTATGTTGATCCAAAATATCCAGCAGACAGTCTTGTGTCAAGGTTAAACCTGAAAAAGTATACTCATTCAGTTTTTTTCGAAGATGATAGGCTTTGGGTCCTTTTGCAAACACTTGACGGGCGTACAATTAAAATGAAAGACTTCTTATGGGAGTTTTTTCATGGTTCTAAAGGAAAACCGCCTCGCGTAGTTGTTGAAAAAGCCAATCCATTTAGGTTTAATTTATTAGACTTTCCTGAAGGTATGGTTGTAGAAAAATCTTCAGGTACCCTAAGATGGACTCCAACTGTAGAGCAGGCTGATGCTCATAGAATAACTGTTGTTGTTTCGGATGGATATACAAAAGATGAACAATCTTATGAAGTCTATGCTAATCATTTACCAACAATTGTATCTAACCCTCCTCATATGGGCCTCGCTGGTGAGCTTTTTAAGTATCAAGTTAGGGTAGATGATAAAAATGAAAATACAAAACTAGAATACACGCTTTTAAAAGGTCCACACGGGATGCAGATGGATAGGTATGGTAAAATACTATGGGTTCCAAAAGCTGCTCAAATTAATAATAACACTTTTGAAGTCGCAGTGAGTGATGGATATGGGACAGATGTTCAGCAAGCAAAAATATTTGTAAATAACGCACCTACAATAATATCCAACCCTAAGCCTGTTGGGCTAACCGGGCACTCATGGAGATATAAAATTGCCACGGAGGACCTTAATGGTGATAAAGTAGCCTATAGATCGGTGAGGCTACCAAAGTACGCTAGGTTTGATAAAAATAAAGCAACAATTGAATGGTCTCCTCGAAAGAATCAAATGGGCATGAATGATTTTATTTTAATGGCTGTCGACGAGCATGGTGCAACCTCAACGCATGAATTCCAGGTTCATGTGTTTCATGACCCGAGTACGAAGCAGTTAGTTAATACGGGGTGGCCTCTCATGCTCACTTTTGTTGGCGTTGTCTTCGCTTATGGGATGTCTCAGATTTAATCTACTATAAATTAAATTAAATAGTTTATCTTTACTCTTTTCTAAACTAAAAATCAACTCCACTGGAAAAATAGGAAGGGTTGATTTGAGATCTTTGATCTTTACCCAATCTTTTTCTGTTGTTAAAACGTAATCAACAGATAGAGCTTTTAATTTTTTTATTACTTTATTTAAGCTTGACTGTTTATAGTCATAGTGATCTCTAAAACTTGAATGTCCAATTATATTTTTTCCAATTATTGAAGCACTTAATTCAAAGCTAAGACCATCGCCAATCCCTGAAATTAAATATCCTTTTTTCTTTTCGAGAAAATGAAGAAAATCATCTTTATTTTGATAGTCATTGATTAAGCGATTGTGAGCAGTAGAAAAGTAATAAGGTATATTAAAGTTCTTTACAATGTTGAGTAGATAGCTCTTTTTCATTTTTATTAAATTTGATTTTGTAAAAAAAATCAAATCAGCTCTTTGTAAATTTTTTATAGGCTCTCTTAAAAAACCAGCTGGAAGCATCTTATGGTCTTTGATTTTATCAAGTGAATTTATTAAGACTATATCTAAGTTTCTATAAATTGATCTGTGTTGAAATCCATCATCTAATATTATTACATCTAAGGAATATATTTTCAAAAGAGCCTTCCCAGATTTATAGCGATTGTTAGAAATAGCGATTGGCGTGTTTAGGAGTTTTTGATAAAGAAGAAGCGGCTCGTCTCCAGTTTCATCAACACTCAAGCCAGGTTCTGTTCTATGCCCATCGTTACAGATAATAATGGTTTCCTTTGATTTTCTTCCATATCCTCTTGTTAAAATTCCAACTTTTAAATCTTTTTTAATTAATTCTTTGGCTATTAAAATTACAGCTGGTGTTTTACCTGTTCCGCCAGTTGTAATGTTCCCTACGCTTAGAACAAGGCAATTGAGTTTCTTTTTTTTTAAAATATTTAAGTTGTAAAGCCTATTCCTAATATTGACTATAGCCCCGTAAACAAAAGATATTGGGGTGAGAGCTAGCCTAAAACTATTGAAGCTTACTTGCATTATACAAATTCTTTTCTGAAGATTCGTTCATTCCTCTCTTGAACAGGTTTTCTACTTCTTCATGGTTTAATTTTTTGTCAATATATATAGGATCACCATAATTAATAAATATTTTCCCAAATGGTTTTTCAAGATAAAAAGTGTCCCAGTTTTTAAAGCCCCAGCGCCTTGTGGCAAATACACTGGTTGGAATAATTGCAGCCTGAGTAGTTTGGGCTGCTCTTATGATACCTGGTTTTGGGATTTTTGGAGGCCCCGTGGGGCCATCAGGTGTTATGAAAACAATTGATCCCGGTGTACGTAGCGTTTTTAGAATTCCTTTGTAAGCAATGGAGCCATCTTCTTTACTTGATCCTCTTATCATTTTCCATCCCCATTTTAAAGCGACCTGTGAAATTAATTCAGCATCATTGTGGGTTCCTGCAAGAGCATGTACATTAAAATCTTTTAAATTGTAAAAAACGGATAATAGATCAGAATGCCAAGTAGAGATAATGACAGATTTATTTTTTTTATGAAGATCTGCTACCGCCCCTCTTCCTTCAATATGAAATCTATTTGTAGAATACAATGTTTTTAAAATAAGGCTTACAGCATTTTTTTTCAAAAACATTAGTTTTGCTTTATTCATTGTCTTTCATTTTCTCTATTATTGCACTAGCCACCCGATTATAGACTCCTGGCTGTCCAAGAAGCTCTTTTATGGGTTGAAACTCTTTGACCATTTGAGATCTTTTATTATTCTTGACATTTAATAATGGTTCTAGTTCAGACATTAGGTTTTTTGAATCCATCTGACTTTGTAGCAGTTCTGGGACTATTTTTTTATTTGCTATAATATTTACTATACTCGAATATTTTAAATCAACAAGCAATTTAGCTAGTAACCAAGATAATGAAGACATTTTATAACATACGACCATAGGCAGTTCTTCAAATGCACATTCCAGCGTTGCAGTGCCAGAAGCAACAGCCCCAGCTGTTGAAACAACCATCGCTTTTTTGGCATTTTCTTCAATCTTGATGAAATTTGGAATATTTTTTATTTTAATTCCTTTAGTTTTTCCTAGAATAAATTGCATGTTAGGATTTTGCTTTCTTAGTTTTTTTGCCACCTCTAAGTATATAGGCCAGTGTTTTTCTACCTCTTGTCTTCTACTTCCTGGTAGTAATAATAAAATTGGATGTTCTATTGTCAATTGATGCCTTAAAAAAAATGATTTTGAATCCTCGTTAAAATGTTGATTGTCAATAAGTGGGTGACCGAAAAATTCAACGTTTATTTTATTTTCCATATACCATTCTTTTTCAAATGAAAAAATAGAGATGGGCTGTTCAATATATTCTTCAATAATTTTAATTCGATTTTTTTTCCACGCCCAAGTTTGAGGGAGAATGAAATAAGTTATAGGGATATTTAAACTATGAATCTTTTTTGATAACCTCAGATTGAAACCTGGGTAGTCTATTAAAATTATTCTGTCTGGCTTTGCTCTTTCAATTGCGTGAAGCGTTTTTTTAAAAATAGAATAAATAGATGGAAGGTGTGCAAGAACTTCAGTAAAACCCATAATTGAAAGATTATCAATATGTTCTAATATTTGGACACCACTTTTTCTCATTAAATCGCCGCCGTGTCCCATAAATGAGGAATTTGGTTCTATCTTTTTCAGACTATTTACTAATTTGGATCCATGAAAATCACCGGATGCTTCCCCGGCAACTAGAAAGAATTTTTTCATACCAGATATTGTTAATTTTAAAAGAGTTGATAGATATTTTTAACTGTAATAATTATGGTAATTATTAGAATATTTTGAAGAGAGCGTTTTTCCGTACTTAAAGTTTTGATAACAGATTTTGGCATTCTACTATCATCATTAATCCAGGAGTTTAATCGTGGAAACAATCGTGGTACATTTTTTCTGTATACAGTATATGCTTTACCAAATTTTTTGTTCAACGTTTCCTCTTCTAATGAAATAATCATTGAATATTGAAAAGTGAAAAACATTAAAACAAAAATAAAAGTTTCTATTAGAAATGGCCCACCAGAAAAGAGGACAAAACCAAGATATATTATCATATTGCCTAGGTACAAGGGATTTCGGGTAAAGCTATATGGCCCGCTCATACAAAGGGAAGGTGCTCCAACATTCATCGTTCTAGTGGCCCCGCCCGCATATCTGACGGCATTGATTCTAACCAATTCTCCAATTAATATAAATGATAGTCCCACAAGATAAAATGGAAAATTAAATGATGTGAAATAAAACATAATAAGAGCAGCGGGTATTGGAGTATAGCTTCGCTTTTTAAAAATAAATTCTCTTATTTTCATGAAATAAATCCTTTTATAATTTTTTCTTGTATCTCTATTGCAACATTTAAAGCTTCTCTACCCGATTGGCCACTAACAATAGGCATCTCTAATCCTTTCATCGAATTTGTAAAGTTGATCAATTCTAATTTTAATGCGTCTTCTTTAATAATAGTTGGTTTTTCATAAATGATATGTCTCGTTTTATTATTGTAGTTAAATGGCACTGACATTAAAAATGACTTTTTATCCAAACCCTTTTTACTTACCGTGTAGACTTCTGTAAGACCTTTGTAAAGATCGACTGTTGAGTATAAGTTTTGCTGAAAAGTTTTTATTTTTCTAACCTCATCTTTAGCAATTCTGCTAGAGGTAATACTCGAGACACAACCATTCTCAAATTTAATTTGAGCATGGGCAATATCAATTGAATCTGTAAGAATAGATAGTCCCGAAGCAGATATTGAACGAACCTTTGAATCAACCAAAGATAAAACAATATCAATATCATGAATCATCTTATCCAAAACAACAGGAACATCTGTTCCCCTCGTATTATACGGTGCTAATCTCTGAATTTCTATAAATTTTGGACTAATCTTATATGGTTCAAGAGCTCTCAACGCTGGGTTCAGTCTTTCAATGTGTCCGACCTGAACAATGACTTTATTTTTTTTTGCAAGTGCTAGCAATTTATCCGCTTCTTCAATTGTTGATGTAATAGGTTTTTCAATAAAAACATGTTTTTTCTTTCTAATACACTTTTCAGCAACGCTGGCATGATAAGTCGTTGGTGTAACTATTGAAACCGCATCAACAGAATCAATTAAATTGTCAATATTTTCGAATGCTTTGACTTTAAATTTTTTAGAGATAGCATTTGCTTGATTGGTATTTGTATCAAAAAGACCCAAAAAGTTGATGCCATCAATAGAGCAAAAATGCTTTACATGATGTTGCCCTAAATGCCCAACACCTATAACTCCTATTTTTAATAAATTACTTTCCATATGTTGATGTTAAATTACAAAATTAGATCATAGTAGTATAGGGTTGATAATTATCAAATTATTCACAATGAAAAATCTTGCTTTTATGATATACAACCAGCAATTTTAAACACAATTCGAGGTACTAATGGAGTTTCAAAATGGCTAATGATGTTAAATCAGGGGTTGGATTCATAATCCCAGCACTTGGTGTAGTTGGTTTTTTTACATCTCTCCTACTAGGAGAGTTTTTATTAAGTATAATTATTGCTGTAATGGTAATATTAGTTTGGTTTATATATATGCTTGTGATGGAGTCTCACATTCCTGGAGAAATGGGTAACATGATAATTCTCTTTGGAATTATGTTGTCTCTTGGAATCTTTTTTGGTTTTGGTATTATGCAAAATATGTGGGGAGGATATGATCTTAAGCCGGAAGGTGCAATTTTTTCATTAATTATTCTCTTCTTTTCAGTTCTAACGGGTTTAAACTTTAGAAATCAACAAAAAGCAATCCAAAAAGAAGTTACATCTACTTCGGGTTTATCGAATGAAGATAGAAGTCTTGTGATGGATGCAATAAAACAAAATAGTCAATCTAATGATACTGTTTTGTCAAGTGAGCCAAAGGTTATTATTGTCAAACAAGAGCAGCCCATCACAGAAAACAAATTAGAAAATAAGGAAATTTACCCAAATCAACTTCCTCCACAAAATCCGTACTTCGCTTACCCTGCTGATTATTATGAAGATGAGTATGAATTAGATGATGAAGACGAATGGGAAGACGATGATGAGTGG
>JAOHKG010000019.1 GCA_028101095.1 Fidelibacterota bacterium
TGGTTAATGTATATTGCTATTACAGTTCTTTTATTGGACAGTTGTGGAATAGAATTAAATCTATCTAATAGTATTATTATTTTTATTTTAGGCAGTTTGTCACTGGGTATACCTGCGCTACCCGGATCTGCAGGCACCTATGATGCAAGTGTGAAATATGGTTTAATTGTTCTATTCTCAATTGATAGTAGTCAAGCTCTTAATTATGCCTTGATTTCACATGCAGTATCTTTTTTTCCATTAGTCTTTATAGGAGCCTTTTATTTTATATCGAGTAATTTAAGTCTGAAAGACATTGAGCAGTGAAGTTGTGATTCAAACAAAAAAATATAACTGTATTTTTTTAGATAGAGATGGCACTTTAAATCCTGACCCAGGTTATATCAGTTCAATTAGGAGCTTTGGATTTTATGATTTTACATTAGATGCATTAAGAAAAATATCAAGTAAGAAAAATGTTTTTTGCATTATTTCAAATCAATCGGGTGTTGGAAGAGGGTTGATAAAGAAAGAAGATTTGGAGGAAATAAATGATTTTATTAAGACAGAGTTTAAAAGTCACTCGATTAACTTACTCGATATCTATTGTTGCATGGATCACCCAAATAGCGCAACTGAACGAAGGAAGCCTGGATTAGGTATGTTTCTAGAAGCTAAAAAAGAGCATAAACTCACTTTGTCTGATAGCTTGATGGTTGGAGATTCGATGAAAGATATAGTTTGTGGACATAAATTAAATATGGACACTATGTTAGTTTTAACTGGAAATGGAGAGAGAACTTTAAATGTTTTAACTGAAAAGTTTAAACCTACATATATCGTATCAAATTTAGAAGAAGGAGCAGAATTATTATGCCTTTGAAAATAGGTGTTTTAATGGGAGGGGTGAGTGAAGAGAAAGATGTTTCTTTATCTAGTGGATTTTCCGTAATTAAAGCGTGCGAAAGGAATGGCTATAAAGCTAAAAAGATTCAATTTAACGGTAATTTTGAAGAAATACTACCTGATGCTAAACGTGTTGACATAGTCTTTAATGCACTACACGGAGGTGTAGGTGAAAATGGTCAAATTCAGTCACTTTTGAAGAAAAATAATATAAAATTTACAGGTTCTAATGAGCATGCATCAAAATTATGTATGAATAAAGAGAGAAGTAAGATAATTGCGCAAATTTTAGGAATGAAAACTCCCAGTTGGGAGACAATTGATAAAAAACATCTTAAGCCAAAATTAAACCTTCCATATGTCATTAAGCCAAATGAGCAAGGAAGCACAGTAGGTTTATCTTTAGTAGAAAATCAAAAAATGCTTAAAGAAGCCTTAGGATTGGCGTTTAATTACTCTGATAATATTTTAGTTGAAGAATATATAAAAGGAAGAGAGTTAGCTGTGTCTATTGTTGGCAATGATGTTTTCCCGATAATTGAGGTAGTTCCATCAAAGAAACTTTATGATTATGAATGTAAATATGTACCAGGGAAAAGCCAATATTTATGCCCTGCTGATTTAGATTCTGTGACTGATTACAATATTAAAAGAGATACAGCTTTGATTTTTGAAGAGTTAGGTTGCTTCGGTTATGGTCGGGCTGATTTTTTGCTTGATGATTGCGGAAGTTATTATTTTCTTGAGATGAATACTCTGCCTGGGATGACTTCAACGAGTTTATTGCCTAAATCTGTTGCAACTGCTGGAGTTTCATTTGAAAAATTGATTAAAAATATAATAGTAATGGGGCTTTAGATGTCTTTTAATATTTATAATTCAATTACAAAAAAAATTGAAAGATTTAATCCAATTGAGAAGAAAAAAGTTTCTCTTTATACTTGCGGACCTACAGTTTATGATTACTCGCATATTGGAAATTTTAGAACATTTTTATTTGAAGACCTGTTGAAGCGATGGCTCATCCATCTAGGTTATGATGTTAAGCACATAATGAATATAACAGACATTGATGATAAAACGATTGAGAAAGCTAATAAAAAAGGGGTTTCGCTAAAAAAAATTACACATAAATACACAGAAGTATTTTTTAATGATTTGAAATGGTTGAAGCTTATTCCTGCAAGCTCATTTCCAAGAGCAACAAATTATATTGATGAGATTATTATTTTAATTCAAAAATTAATTAAAAAAAAGTATGCCTATCTAGATGATTCCGGATCTGTTTATTTTGATATTGGAACTCAATCAAATTACGGGAAGCTGACCAATTTGAAATCGAACTCTTTAAAAAAAGGGAAAAGAGTATTGGATGATGAGTATAATAAAAATATGGCTCAGGATTTTGCCTTATGGAAAGCACATAAAGATATTGAAGGTGAAATATTTTGGGACTCCCCTTGGGGAAAGGGACGTCCTGGATGGCATATTGAATGTTCGGCTATGGCAATGGCTGAATTAGGAGAGAATTTTGATATTCATTGTGGAGGAGTAGATAATATGTTTCCACATCATGAAAATGAAATAGCTCAATCTGAATCAGTCACAGGAAAAAAGTTTGTTAATTATTGGATGCATTCAGAATTTTTATCAATCGATGGTGATAAAATGAGTAAATCAAAAGGTAATGTTTACACCATTAATAAATTAAAAGGAATGGGCTTTTCAGCAGAATCAATACGATATCAGTTGCTTTCATCTCATTATAGAAAAAAAATTACTTTTTCAAAAAGAAAAAAAGATGAAGTAGATAGGGTGATTTCTCGCTTTTTTAATTTCTACAATTTACTTATTTCTAGAAAAGCAAATTTGATAAAAGGAGTTAGCTACCCTCAAGAGTATTTAGAGTTTTGCGATAAAATGAATAATGATCTAAATGTTTCTGGGGCTCTTGGTATTTTTTTTTCTTGGATGAAAGGTGTTATGAAAAAAATAAAAGCAAAAAATATATCTGACAAGGGCTTAGGTGAAGCATGGATGTTTTTATCTGTCTTAAATGATGTATTCGATTTTATTGATGTGAAAAAAAATGACATCCCTAACGACGTTAGAATTATTTTAAAGAAAAGAATGCAAGCTAGAGAAGTAAAAGATTATGTTCTTTCAGATTTATTGCGAAACGAGTTGGAGATTATGGGTTGGAAAGTTGAAGACTCAGGCCAAGGTCAAGAAGTTTTTAAAAATAAATAAATTATTAGTTGAAATAGTTTGTTTTATATCTTTAAATTCTGAGGCTCTGCACTAAGTGATATTGTATCCGTTTGTTCACTATTGAGTTAAATCAAACGGTCTAAGTTTTTAATGCCACTGTAGCTCAGCTGGTAGAGCAACTGATTTGTAATCAGTCGGTCGGAGGTTCGAGTCCTCTCGGTGGCTCTAGTAAGATAAGCTTTTTGAAATTGACTTCGGGGAGATGCCCGAGCGGCCAAAGGGAGCAGACTGTAACTCTGCCGGCGTATGCCTTCGTAGGTTCGAATCCTGCTCTCCCCACGGTTCGCGAGTGTAGTTCAATGGTAGAACCCCAGCCTTCCAAGCTGGTGATGTCGGTTCGATCCCGATCACTCGCTCAAGTTGCCTGCGTAGCTCAGTAGGTAGAGCACTTCCTTGGTAAGGAAGAGGTCACCGGTTCAAATCCGGTCGTAGGCTCAGTTTTTGTTTTGAAATTTGTAGCAATATAAAGAATAGGAGTATAGTAATGGCTAAGGAAAAATTTGAAAGAAATAAACCCCACGTAAACATCGGTACCATCGGTCATGTTGACCATGGTAAGACGACGCTTACTGCAGCTATAACTATGGTTCAAGCTGCTCGTGGTTTTGCTGAAGCGATGGCTTTTGATAATATTGATAATGCGCCTGAAGAGANAGAGCGTGGTATCACTATTCAAACTGCTCATGTAGAGTATGAAACTGAAAATAGGCATTATGCTCATGTTGATTGTCCTGGGCACGCAGATTATATTAAAAATATGATTACAGGTGCGGCTCAAATGGATGGAGCTGTTTTAGTTGTGTCTGCTGCTGACGGTCCGATGCCTCAGACTAGAGAGCACGTATTGCTTGCAAAGCAGGTAAATGTTCCTTCTATCGTTATTTTTATGAATAAGACCGATCAGGTAGATGATGAAGAGTTGATTGAGTTGGTCGAGATGGAGTTGCGTGATTTATTGAATGAATACCAATTTCCGGGAGATGACACTCCTATTGTTAAGGGTTCTGCCTTAGGGGCTCTTAATGCACCAAATGATGAAGCTGCAAATAAGTGTGTTGTTGAGCTTATGGCCGCTTGTGATTCTTTTATTCCTGAGCCTGAGCGTGATGTTGATAAGCCTTTTTTAATGCCGGTTGAAGATGTTTTTTCAATTACGGGAAGAGGTACGGTCGGTACTGGTCGTATTGAAAGGGGTATTGTTAAAACTGGTGATGAAATATCTATTTTAGGTATGGGTAAGGATACTAAGACTACAGTCACGGGTGTTGAAATGTTTCGAAAGCTTTTAGATGAAGGTAGGGCTGGTGATAATGCTGGTTTATTGCTTCGTGGGGTTGATAAAGAGGATTTACATAGGGGGATGGTTTTGGCTGCTCCCGGTTCAATTACTCCTCATACAAAATTTAAAGCGAGTGTATACGTCCTGAAGAAAGAAGAGGGTGGTAGGCACACGCCATTTTTTAATGGTTATCGTCCGCAATTTTATTTTCGTACAACAGATGTAACTGGCGTTGTAACGCTAGCGGCTGGTACGGAGATGGTAATGCCTGGTGATAACGTAGAATTTGATGTTGAATTAATAACACCAATTGCAATGGATAAGGAACTACGCTTTGCCATTCGTGAGGGTGGGCATACAGTTGGTGCCGGTGTTGTTACTTCAATTTCTGAATAGATAAAATAAGGTGATTAAGGTATGGCTGGAAACAGTAAGAGGGCTATAGTTCAGCTGGAGAGTTCAGCTGGTACGGGTTACAGGTACACTATTACTAAAAGTAAGAGGAATCATCCAGGTAGGGTTGAATATAAGAAGTATGACCCGGTCGTTCGGAAGCATGTCCTTTTTAAGGAGACGAAGTAGTCTCGAGGATTAGGAGAGTAGCTCAATTGGTAGAGCAACGGCCTCCAAAGCCGTAGGTTGCAGGTTCAAGTCCTGTCTCTCCTGCAGTCTTGGAATGTTGTTTTTTTAAGAAATAATAAAATTTTGGGAAGTAATTATGATAAATAAACTTCAGCAGTTTATAGCTGATGTAAGGTTTGAGATGACTAAGGTCTCTTGGCCATCATGGGAAGAGCTGAGGAGTTCTACTTACATAGTGTTGGGCTTATCTCTAATTCTAATTGTCTTTCTTTTTTCCATTGATTTTTTATTATCAAAAATTTTAAATATAGTGCTCTGATATGAATTGGTATACATTACGTGTAATCTCTGGTAAAGAGAAAAAAATTAAAGAAACTATTTTATATGATGTTTCTCTTACTGATTTAGGTGATCAGGTAGGTGATGTTTTAGTGCCCTCTGAGAATATTGTTGAAATGCGTGACGGTAAAAAAAAGGTTAGGGAGCGAGTTTTTTTTCCTGGGTATTTGCTGGTTCGACTTGATATGAATAAGGAAACTAAGTATCTATTGGAAAATGTGAATGGAGTTATTGCTTTTGTAGGGCCAAGGGGCGAACCCCAAGCCTTAAAACCTGAAGAGGCTCAGAGGTTTTTGGGTGATTTTGACGGTGGAGATGGTCCTCTGAGAGTGACTGAGGCTGCTCCTTACAAAGTTGGTGATCCCGTTAAAGTAACTGATGGTCCGTTTATGGATTTTTCAGGCCTTGTCCAAGAAGTTAATCACGATAAGCAGAAATTAAAAGTTTTAGTAAGTATTTTTGGTAGACAGACGCCTGTCGAGCTCGATTACTTACAGGTTAAAATCGAAGTCTAAAGAGGGTTCAAGAAAATGGCTAAAAAAGTAACTGGTTTTATAAAGCTTCAAATACAAGCTGGGAAGGCTAATCCGGCTCCTCCAGTCGGGCCTGCATTGGGTCAGCATGGTGTTAATATAATGGATTTCTGTAAATCTTTTAATGCTTCGACACAAGATAAAATGGGTGATTTAATTCCTGTAGAGATAACGGTCTACGCCGATAGGAGTTTTACATTCATTACTAAAACCCCTCCTGCCGCTAGGTTAATTTTAAAAGCGGCCAAGGTTAAAAAAGGTTCTGGCGAGCCCAATAGGGAGAAGGTTGGGTCTGTTTCCAGTAAAGATCTTCGAGCGATAGCGGAGACTAAAATGGAAGATTTAAACGCTAATACTATAGAGCAAGCTATGAGGATGATTCAGGGTACTTGTGTTTCTATGGGAATTGAAGTAAAGGGGTAAATATAATATGAAGCTTTCTAAAAATATGAAATCTGCCGTTGAAAAATTCGATAAGTTGAAATTGTATTCTTTAGCAGATGCTGTTGATCTTCTGAAAAATATGAAATACTCGAAGTTTGATGAGAGTGTTGATCTTGCAATTAATTTAAACGTTGATCCACGCCATGCTGAGGAGAATATAAGGGTGACAACTCCGCTTCCTCATGGTACGGGAAAGTCTGTATCTGTGTTAGTTTTAGCTTCTGGTGCTAAAGAGAAAGAAGCTCTTGATGCTGGTGCGGATTTTGTTGGAAACAAGGATTTTCTTACTAAGATTAAAAATGGTTGGACTGATGTTGATAAAATTATTGCAACTCCGGACATGATGGGTGAATTAGGTAAGCTAGGTAAGATATTAGGTCCTAAGGGTTTGATGCCTAATCCAAAAAGTGGTACAGTTACGATGAATGTAGCGAAAGCTGTTGGTGACCTTAAGGCTGGGCAAGTTGAGCTTCGTGTAGAGAGTAATGGAATTATTCATGTTAGTTGTGGGAAGTTATCTTTTTCTTCTGAGAAAATAATTGAAAATGTTAAAAAAATATATGATACAGTTGTTAAGTCTAGGCCATCTTCTGTGAAAGGTTCTTATTTCAAAAAAATGTCAATTTCATCCACCTTGGGCCCAGGGGTTGTTTTAGATTATAATTCTATAGGTTAATTTTATGCCAAGCAAAAAAAATATAGAGCAGTATGAAAATTTGTCTGAGAAGTTTTCTAGGGCGAAAGCTGTGTATTTCACAGAATATCATGGTTTGAAAGTTAGTGAGATAACGAGATTAAGAAATATGTTCTTCAAATCTGACGTAGAGTATCTTGTAGCAAAGAACACGCTTTTGCGTAAGGTTGCAGATGAGAGAAAAATTGATGGTTTGGGTGATGTATTGAAAGGTTCAACCGCAATTGCAATTTCGTATAATGAGCCAGTCTCGCCAGCCAAAGTCATTAAGGATTTTGTAAAAGAAAATGATTTGCCTAATGTAAAAGGTATTTTATTTAATGGTGTAATATTGCCTGGTGAAGACTTCAAGAGGCTTGCGGATATGCCAAGTAAGGATGAAATGCTAGCTCAGTTGGCTTTAATGCTCAAAAATCCGATGCAAAAATTTGTTTCAACAATAAGTTCGCCTATGCAGAAGGCATTGGGTGTCCTAAATAATCTAAAAGAAAAAAAATCTTAATTAATTAAGTAAGGAGTAGTAGAAATGGCAGTTTCAAGAAAAGATGTGTTATCGTACTTAGAAGAGTCAAATATGATTGAAATCTCGGAGTTAATAGGTGAAATTGAAGAGAAGTTTGGCGTTACCGCAGCGGTACCCGTAGCAGCCGCAGTCGCGTCTGGAGCTGGTGAAGCAGCAGCGGAAGTAAAGACTGAGTTTGATGTTGTATTGAAGTCAGCGGGTCAAGCGAAGATCAATGTGATCAAGGCTGTTCGTGGTATAACTGATCTTGGCTTAAAAGAAGCGAAGGCTTTGGTAGATGCTGCTCCTAAAACTTTAAAAGAGGCTGTTTCAGAATCTGAGGCCAATGAAATTAAAGCTACGCTTGAAGAAGCTGGTGCGGAAGTTGAATTAGCTTAGTATCTAAATAGTTTTATAGTGCTTATTATCTTTTTAATTAAAATTCAGGAGTCTTAATTGGGCGCCATTGTAAACAAAAAGGTTGAGAGGGTTTCATTCTCAAAAATATCAGCTTTCGTTGATATACCAGACTTATTATCAATTCAAACTAAGGCCTATCAGAAGTTCTTGCAAGAATGGGTGCCATATGAAGCGAGGAAGGATATAGGATTAGAGGGCGTTTTTCAAAATGTTTTTCCAATTGAAGATTCTCATAGAAATTATATTTTAGAGTACAAGAACTATTATTTAGGGCAGCCTAAGTATAATGGTGATGAATGTATGGATAGGGGTGTTACTTATTCAGCTCCTTTGCGTGTTAGGTTGGCTCTTCATATAACTGATGAAAATAATAAAAATGAATATGCGCAAAGTATAGAGCAGGATGTTTATTTTGGGAATATTCCGTACATGACTGAGAAAGGTACATTTATAATAAATGGCGCTGAAAGAGTTATCGTTTCTCAGTTACAGCGTTCTCCTGGTGTCTTTTTTGATGAGTCAATTCATCCAAATGGAACAAAATTGTTTCAAGCTAGGATTATTCCGGCTAGAGGGTCTTGGGTTGATTTTACAACGGACATTAATGATTGTTTATTTGTAATAATAGATCGTCGAAGGAAGTTTCCTGTGACTATGTTATTGAGAGCTTTAGGCTACTCTACCAACACAGATTTATTCGATGCTTTTGGTGTGACTAAGTTATTATCCGTAAAAAAAGATAAGTTGGATTTATTCGTTGGTGCTACGTTAACTGAAGATGTGGTTAATACTAAGACTGGTGAAATCTTTTTTGAAAGTGGCGTTGAGCTTTCATCGGAAGATCTAGAAGCTCTCAAAGAAGCTGGGGTCAAAGAGGTCAAGGTTGTTGATGGGAATAAGGATTTCCATTCTATGTTGCTTTTAAATACTATAGAAAAAGATCCTACTAGAAGCACTGAAGAAGCTCTTGCTGTTGTGTATCAACTGATCAGATCTAGCGAGCCACCAAATTTAGAGACAGCCCAGAAATTTATAGAAAGAATATTTTTCAGTCCTAAAAAATACGACTTAGGTCAAGTTGGTAGGTATCGATTGAATCAGCAGTTTGATTTGAAAGTTCCTGTTGAAGAAACTGTTTTGACTATGGATGATATAATTCAGGTGATTCACTTTCTTATTGATATGCGTAAAGGTGAAAGAGGTGTTGATGATATAGATCACCTTGGAAATCGCCGTGTTAAAACCATCGGAGAGCAACTAACTAATCAATTTAGTGTTGCGCTTAGCAGAATGATTCGTACTATACATGAAAGAATGAATTTGAGGGAGTCTGAAAGTATAACGCCTCAAGATTTAATAAATTCTAGGGTTGTAACAACTGTAATCAATACATTTTTTGGAACATCTCAGCTTTCTCAGTTTGGGGATCAGACTAACCCTCTTGCCGAGATAACTCATAAGAGAAGAATCTCTGCGTTGGGTCCGGGTGGGTTGACAAGGGAAAGAGCCGGTTTCGAGGTCAGGGATGTTCATTACACTCATTACGGTCGCTTATGTCCGATTGAGACGCCGGAAGGTCCTAATATCGGTCTTATCTCCTCTCTTGCTATGTATGCCAGGGTAAATGAACATGGTTTTATCGAATCTCCTTACAGGAAGGTTACCAAGAACGGAAAAGGGCCAGTTCTCACTGATAATACGCAGTATCTTTCTGCCGATGATGAAGATCGAGCGCTTGTTGCTCAGGCTTCAACTGTTGTTGATTCTGGGAATGTTATTGTTCAGGAAAAAATTAGAGCTAGGGTGAAAGGTGATTTTCCAATAGTTACTCCTAATGACGTTGATTTTGTTGAAGTTTCCCCAAATCAAATATTGAGTGTTGCTGCTGCTCTGATACCTTTTTTAGAACATGATGATGCGAATAGGGCTTTGATGGGTTCTAATATGCAGCGCCAGTCGGTTCCCTTAATGAAGCCGCGCTCTCCAATTGTGGGTACTGGTATTGAGGCAAAGGTTGCTGCTGATTCAAGGTCTGCTGTTACCTCTCCAGTTGCGGGAAGAGTCGTTTATGTTGATTCAAATAAATGTCAGATTAAAAGAAAAGATGTTATGGATTCACTTGCGCTCTTTGAGGGTGAAAATATAGTTGATATAAATTTTAAAAAGTTTCACAGGACTAATCAAAATACTGTCCATAACCAGAGGCCTTTAGTCTCTGAGGGTGATGATGTTAAAATTGGCGACGTGTTAGCGGATGGTGCTTCAACAGAGCAAGGTGAGCTAGCTCTTGGCTCAAATATCAAGGTGGCTTTTATGCCATGGCGTGGTTATAATTTTGAAGATGCGATTGTTTTAAGTGAGAGACTTGTTAAAGACGATGTTTATAGCTCTGTTCATTGTAATGAGGTAGAGCTAGAAGTCAGGGATACAAAGCGAGGTCAAGAAGAATTAACTCCTGAGATACCTAATGTTGGTGAAGATGCGACTAAAGAATTAGATGAAAATGGTATTATTCGTCTTGGAGCCAGAGTTTCAGAAGGTGATATTCTGATTGGTAAGGTTACTCCTAAAGGGGAAACAGATCCGACTCCGGAAGAAAAGTTATTAAGAGCGATTTTTGGTGAAAAGGCTGGTGAGGTTAAAGATGCTTCAAAGCGAGCAGAGCCAGGAATCAAGGGAGTTGTGATAAAGACGCAACTTTTTGAAAAACAGGCTAAGCGTACCAAGAAAGAAGAAAGGGTTCAAATATTAGCATTTCAGAAAAGTGCTGCTGAGAAAAAGTCTCTGTTAAAGCAGTCTAGGGATGAAAAATTGACTAATTTATTAACGGAGCAGATTTCTAATGGGATACGTGATCTCTCATCGGGGAAAACTTTAATTAAGAAGTCTACTAAATTGACTCTCAAGAGGTTAAATAGTTTTGATATGGAGAGGTTTGCGCAAGACGTTCCATGGATTGAGAATAAAAAAGCATGGAATAAAATAGTATCAATTTGGCGTAGTTTTCGTGAAGAATGGGCGCGTATAGAAACTAGTTTAGAAAGAAAAATTTTTAAACTTAGAATTGGCGATGAGTTGCAACCTGGGATAGTTAAGCTCGCTAAGGTGTTTATTGCTCAAAAAAGAAAGGTTTCTGTAGGTGATAAGATGGCCGGAAGACATGGTAATAAGGGTATTGTTGCTACAATTGTTCCAGAGGAAGATATGCCATTTATGGAGGATGGTACTCCGGTAGATATTGTATTAAATCCTTTGGGTGTACCATCGAGGATGAATTTAGGGCAATTGTATGAAACTATGCTTGGTTGGGCGGGTGAGATATTGGGAAAGAAATTCGCTACGCCTGTTTTTGATGGCGCAAGTCCAAGTGAAGTCCAAGCACAACTAGAAAAAGCTGGGTTGCCGCAGTCAGGTAAAGCTATGCTCATTGATGGTAAGACAGGTGAATATTTTGATAATCCTGTCACTGTAGGTACCATTTACATGATGAAGTTATCACACATGGTTGATGATAAAATGCATGCGAGGTCAACTGGCCCATACTCACTGATTACTCAGCAGCCGTTGGGTGGTAAAGCTCAATTTGGTGGTCAGCGACTTGGTGAGATGGAGGTTTGGGCATTGCAAGCTTATGGAGCAGCCCATACATTGCATGAGCTATTAACTGTTAAATCCGATGATGTTGAAGGTCGTTCAAGGGTTTACAATTCTATTGTTCGAGGGGAGCAAATGCCTTCATTTAATGCTCCTGAATCTTTTAATGTTATGATAAAAGAGCTTCAGGGCTTATGTATCGACGTAGAATTAGACTAACTTAAGGGGAAAATATTTTGACATATATACATTCAAATAATTTAGATACATCAAAAGACTTTAGTTCAATAACTATAGGATTAGCTTCACCGGAGAAAATTTTACAAAGATCTTATGGCGAAGTTCTAAAACCGGAAACTATAAATTATAGGTCCTATAAGCCTGAAAAGGATGGTCTCTTCTGTGAGAAGATTTTCGGTCCTGTGAAGGATTATGAGTGTCATTGCGGTAAATACAAAGGTATTAGGTACAGAGGTATAATTTGTGATCGCTGTGGTGTTGAAGTTACCCGAAAAAAAGTCAGAAGGGAAAGAATGGGTCATATTACCTTAGCTGTTCCTGTTGTTCATATCTGGTATCTGAGGTCTATTCCTAGTAAGCTTAGCTATTTAGCTGGTAAAAGCACTAAAGATTTAGAAAGAGTTATTTATTATGAAATGTTTATGGTGGTCGAGCCTGGTAATAGCGGGCTTAAAAAATTTGAACTTATTGATGAGGATGAGTATCTTGAGATTGAGAGTCAATTTGGATATTTAGGTGTCTCTGATGAAGACAGAGATAACGAAAATTATTTTTACGCTGCTATGGGTGGAGAGGCTATGAAAGAGATGCTCTCCAGGATTAACATCCTCGATTTAAAGGCGGAATTAGTAGAGATCGTGAAAACTTCCAAATCAAAACAAAAAAGAGGTGATGCGCTTAAGAGGTTGAAAGTTGTTCAGTCTTTTGTTCCAGACTTGTCCAAAAAGAGATTAAACAAACCTGAATGGATGATAGTTTCAATTCTTCCGGTTATTCCGCCTGAGCTAAGGCCGTTAGTTCCGTTGGAGGGTGGAAGGTTCGCTGCTTCTGATCTGAACGATTTATATAGGCGTATTATCATTAGGAATAACAGGTTGAAGCAATTAATGGAGATAAAGGCTCCTGATGTAATTTTAAGAAATGAAAAAAGAATGCTTCAGGAGGCGGTAGACGCATTATTTGATAATAATCGTAGAAAAACAGCAATTAGGAGTGGTTCAAGAAGGCCGTTGAAATCTTTGTCAGATATGTTAAGGGGTAAAACTGGTCGCTTTAGGCAAAATTTATTAGGAAAGCGTGTTGATTATTCAGGTAGGTCTGTGATTGTTGTTGGGCCTGACCTTAAGCTTCATGAATGTGGTATGCCAAAAAATATGGCTCTTGAATTATTTAAACCCCATATGATTCATGAATTGATGTCTAGAGGGTATACGCAAACACCTAGAAGTGCTAAATTAATGGTTGAGAACAGGGAGCCAGTGGTTTATAAAGTATTAGAGTATGTTGTTCGGGACCACCCAGTTCTATTAAATAGGGCTCCAACTCTCCATCGATTAGGAATACAGGCTTTTCAGCCAGTTTTGGTAGATGGGAAGGCAATTCAGCTCCATCCTCTTGTTTGTTCTGCTTTTAATGCGGATTTTGATGGGGATCAGATGGCTGTTCATCTTCCTCTTTCTTTGGAGGCTCAAATGGAATGCCGCATGTTGATGCTATCTAGTCATAATATATTGCATCCGGCGAATGGGCAGCCTATTGCAGTTCCTAGTCAAGATATGGTACTTGGTTGCTATTATTTAACGAGGCCTAAGGAAGGCGACAAGGGGCAGGGTAAAATGTTTGGTTCTATTCAAGAAGGTTTAATAGCTTATGAAAATAAAGCTGTCGGGCTCCATGCTGAAGTACACTTAAAGTATAAAGGTCATTGGGTGAAGAAGACGACTGTTGGTAGAATAATATTTAATTCTATACTTCCAGATGAAGTAGATTTTGTCAATAAAATAATTGATAAAAAAGAACTCACTAAAGTTGTTAATAATGCATATCTCATTTCGGGAAATTACAAAACCGTTTTATTTCTTGATCGCCTAAAAGATCTTGGTTTTGGTATGGCTACGTTAAGTGGGGCTTCAATTGCTATAAGTGATGTTCTGATTCCCTCAGAGAAGAAGGGAATCTTAGAAAAAGCTCAAGCTACCGTTGACGATATCAAGAATAAATTTGACAGACATATTCTAACAGATGGTGAACGTTATAATAAAGTTATAGATGTTTGGACAAGGGCTTCAACTGATATGGCGATTACAATGATGAGCGCTCTAGAAGTTGACAGAGGTGGTTTTAACCCAGTTTATATGATGGCTGATTCAGGTGCCAGAGGTTCGCAAGATCAGATTAAGCAATTAGCTGGAATGCGTGGGTTAATGGCGAAACCTCAAAAATCGATGAAAGGTGGTGTTGGTGAGATAATTGAATCACCAATTACCTCGAATTTTAAGGAAGGTTTGTCTGTTTTTGAGTATTTTATTTCTACGCATGGCGCAAGGAAAGGTCTTGCCGATACAGCTTTAAAAACCGCTGATGCTGGTTACCTAACAAGAAGGTTAGTTGATGTTGCTCAAGATGTTGTAACATACATTACTGATTGCGGTACAATAAATGGTATTGTTATTTCCGATCTTAAAGAAGGTGAAGAAATTATTGAGCCTCTTTCAGATCGAATTCTTGGTAGAACTATCTTAGATGACTTCATTATTAAAGGTGAAGTTGTTGTTAAGTCTGGTTCTGTTCTTTCGGATTCTGATGCTGAATTAATCGGTGATAGTGGAGTACAAAATGTGAGGATAAGGTCTATTCTTACTTGTGAAGCGAAAAGAGGTTGTTGTGCCAAATGTTATGGCTGGGATTTATCTACTCATGAGCTTGTCGATATTGGAACAGCAGTAGGCATTAGAGCAGCGCAAAGTATAGGCGAGCCTGGTACTCAGTTAACTTTAAGAACTTTCCATATTGGTGGTACTGCAACTAGGATTATTGAACAGTCGGAAATGGTTACCAAGAGACCTGGTGTTGTTAAGTTTTCCGATAATTACGATTCTGCTGATACGATAGATGAGACAGGAACTAATGTAACTAGGTGTATGGTGAGGCATGCTAAACTATTAATAGTTGATGAAGATGGTAAGCAAAACGCTTCATTTAACGTTCCTTATGGTTCTACTGTATTTGTAAAGGATGGAGAGTTAGTAGAAGCAGAAACACCACTTATTAAATGGGATCCGTATACTGATATAATTTTAGCAAGGGAAACCGGTCTTGTTTCGTTAAACGATTTCATTGAAGGTGAAACATATGCTGTTGAAGCTGTAGAGGGTGGAAAGAAGCAGATGGTTGTTGTCGAGGCTAGAGATAGGAAATTGAGTCCTCACATCGAGATAATAGATAAGAACGGTAAAATTTTAGCTGGAGGAACTATTCTTCCAGTAAAGGCAACGCTTGTTGTAACGAATAGGCAAGAAGTCCAAAGGGGTCAGACTCTTGTGAAGATACCTAAAGATATTGGTAAAACACGAGATATCACTGGCGGTTTGCCTCGTGTAGCTGAGTTATTTGAAGCTAGGAAGCCTTCAAACCCTGCAGTCATGACTGAAATTAATGGAACAGTTCGTTTCGGTGATACTAAGCGCGGAGTACGGAAAATACATGTAATGGGCGTAGATGGAGAAGAAAGATCTTACTCGATACCTTACGGTAAACATGTAATCGTTCACGAGGGTGATTTTATAAACGCGGGAACTAATTTATGTGAGGGTGGAATGTCTCCAGCTGACATATTGCATGTTCTTGGTCCTGCTGCTGTAAGGGACTACCTTGTCAATGAGATCCAAGAGGTATATCGATTGCAAGGTGTTAAAATAAATGATAAGCATATAGAGATTATTGTTAGTCAAATGATGCAAAAAGTTAGTGTTAAGGATCCGGGTGATACTCGTTTCCTAGAAACTGATAAAGTTGCAAAGAAAGAATTTTTCAGGGAAAATGATAGGATTTCAAAAATGATTATTGTAAAAGATCTTGGGGACTCAGATCTTGAAGTTGATTCAATGATTGATCGCTCTGAATTTATTGAAATAAATAAAGAGTTAAAGTCTGATGGGAAGAGTGTAGCTACGTACAGGAAGACAAGTCCTGCAACTTTCGAACCTATTCTCATGGGGATCACTAGAGCATCGCTTAATACAGAAAGTTTTATATCTGCTGCTTCTTTCCAAGAGACAACAAGGGTTCTTACCGATGCGTCCACTGAAGGAAAAACAGATTACTTGCAAGGCCTTAAAGAAAACGTAGCAGTCGGTCGACTCATTCCAGCTGGAACTGGTACTCCTGGAATTGAAGATATGTTAGTTGGTATCGGTGATGAGGAAGAGGATTCTGGTGATGAGCTTGTTGCATAAAAAAAAATAAGGAAATTTAAAATGAACTATATACTTTCAGCTAAATTCTGTTTAATTTTGCTGGCTTTGGATTAAACGATATGCCGACGATAAATCAATTAATAAGAAAAGGAAGGAAGCGGATACTCAAGAAGACGAGTACTCCAGCTTTAATGAGCAATCCTCAAAAAAGAGGTGTTTGCACCAGAGTATATACAACTACTCCAAAAAAACCAAACTCTGCGCTCAGGAAAGTTGCAAGAGTTAGATTGACTAATGGCATGGAGGTGGCTGCTTATATACCAGGTGAAGGGCACAATCTTCAGGAGCACAGTATTGTCCTAATCGAGGGTGGTAGGGTTAAAGATTTACCGGGGGTTAGGTATCACGTTGTGAGGGGTACCCTTGATACTTCTGGTGTTAGTGATAGAAAAACAAGTCGTTCCAGATATGGGGCAAAAAAACCTAAATAGGTATTTAATATGAGAAGACGTCGTCCAGAAAGAAGAGTTATTTTACCGGATCCAGTTTACAATGATAAGTTGATAGCAAAATTCGTAAACTATATCATGGTTGGTGGTAAAAAAGGTGTTGCTGAAAGAATTTTCTACGGTGCGATGGATATGGTAAAAAGCAGAACAAAGACCGATGGCTTAAAGATTTTTGAAAAGGCAATTGAGAACGCATCTCCTTCAGTCGAGGTTAAGTCACGTCGTGTAGGTGGTGCAACCTACCAAGTACCGATTGAGGTTCCGAGGGGTAGAAGGTTTTATCTCGCCTCTCATTGGATCATTAATGCCGCTGCTTCAAGATCGGGGAAGCCCATGTCTGAAAAGCTTGCATCCGAATTAATTTCTGCGGCTAACGGAGATGGTGGTGCTATTAAAAAGAAAGATGATACACATAGAATGGCTGATGCAAACAAAGCTTTTGCTCATTTTAGATAGAGAATATAAATTTTGAAAACTACAAAACTTGAAAATGTAAGAAATATTGGTATCATGGCTCATATTGATGCTGGTAAGACTACTCTGACCGAACGTATTTTATATTACACTGGGCGAACTCATCGTATTGGTGAGGTTCATGATGGTGCGGCTACCATGGATTGGATGGAGCAAGAGCAAGAGCGTGGTATAACAATCACTTCTGCTGCTACAACATGCATGTGGAATGATAGTCGGATCAATATTATTGATACTCCTGGTCACGTTGATTTTACAGTTGAGGTGGAAAGGTCTCTTCGTGTTTTAGATGGTGCTGTTGGCGTCTTCTGTGCGGTTGGTGGGGTTGAGCCTCAGAGTGAAACAGTATGGAGGCAGGCTGATAAATATGATGTGCCTAGAATTGCATTTGTAAATAAAATGGATAGGGTAGGTGCTGATTTTTTTAATGTCGTTAGTATGATTAAGAAAAGACTTGGTGCTAATGCGCTCCCTCTTGCAATACCTATTGGTAGTGGTGAGTTGTTTACCGGAATTATTGATCTAATTCAAATGAAAGCAATTTTATACAATGAAGATTCTAAAGGTTCGAGTTTTGAGTATTCTCAAATACCTTCTGATTTAGAGGGTATTGCTGAGAAGTGGAGGGGTGTTTTACTTGAGGAGGTTGCTGCGAATGATGAATATCTTATGGAAAAGTATTTAAATGATGAAGAGATACTTCCATCAGAGCTTTTAGTTGCTATTAGGAAGGGTTGCCTAGGTAACGTTTATATACCTACTCTCTGTGGTTCTGCATTTAAAAATAAAGGTGTCCAAAGACTCCTTGATGCTGTTTGTGATTTATTGCCTTCTCCTGTTGATGTTCCTTCTATTTCTGGTGTTGACCCGCGCGATACAGATAAAGAAAAAATTAGATCTCCTAGAGATGATGAGCCGTTTAGTGCTCTTGCATTTAAGATCATGACAGATCCGTATGTCGGCAAACTAACTTACATGCGTGTTTATTCTGGTCGTCTTGATGCTGGTTCTTATGTTTATAATCCCTCCTCTGGGAAAAGAGAAAGGATTAGTAGGGTTCTGCTTATGCATTCTAATAAGCGTGAAGAGCGAGATTCTGTTTCAACTGGAGAAATAGTAGCTGCTGTTGGTCTGAAAAAAGTAAAGACAGGTCACACTTTATGTGATGAGAAAAATCAAATTTTATTAGAGTCAATGGATTTTCCTGAGCCGGTTGTTGCAGTTTCTGTTGAGCCGGTAAGTAAGGGTGATCAGGATTCACTTTCAAAAGGGCTTCAAAAACTTGGAGAAGAAGATCCTACCTTCAGGGTATCCTCCGATGAGGAAACTGGCCAAACTATTATCGCTGGTATGGGTGAGCTTCATCTTGAAATACTTGTTGATCGTTTATTGAGAGAGTTTAAGGTTGAAGCCAATATTGGTCAGCCTATGGTTGCATATCGTGAGGCTATCACAGAGTCTATTTCGGGTGTTGATATGAAATTCGTAAGGCAGTCTGGCGGTAAAGGTCAGTATGGTCACGTTGTCATAAATGTTGAACCTAATGAATCGGGTAAGGGGTATCATTTTGAAAATAAAATTGTTGGTGGTGTTATCCCCAAAGAGTATATCCCCTCAGTAGATCAGGGTATGAAAGAGGCTCTAAAGAACGGTGTCGTTGCCGGTTACCCAATCGAAGATGTTAGGGTTGAGTTGACTTTTGGGTCTTACCATGATGTAGATTCTTCTGAAATGGCATTTAAAATAGCTGGTTCAATGGCTATTCAAAAAGCTTGTAAGCAGGCTTCTCCAAAATTGATGGAGCCAATCATGCGTGTAGAAGTAATAGTCCCAGATGAATATTTAGGTGATGTCATGGGAGATCTTAATTCTAGAAGAGGTAAAATTGAAGGAATGGAACAAAGGAATCAAGCGCAAACTGTAGCTGCATTTGTTCCATTAAGTAATATGTTTGGTTATGTGACAGATCTTAGGTCTATTACGCAAGGAAGAGCAGTGTTTCATATGGAATTTGCAAAATATCAGCAGGTGCCTTCTAGTATAGAAACTGAAATACTTGAAAAAGTAAAGGGAAAAGTTTAACATTAACAGATTCGGAGTATAGTAATGGCTAAGGAAAAATTTGAAAGAAATAAACCCCACGTAAACATCGGTACCATCGGTCATGTTGACCATGGTAAGACGACGCTTACTGCAGCTATAACTATGGTTCAAGCTGCTCGTGGTTTTGCTGAAGCGATGGCTTTTGATAATATTGATAATGCGCCTGAAGAGAGAGAGCGTGGTATCACTATTCAAACTGCTCATGTAGAGTATGAAACTGAAAATAGGCATTATGCTCATGTTGATTGTCCTGGGCACGCAGATTATATTAAAAATATGATTACAGGTGCGGCTCAAATGGATGGAGCTGTTTTAGTTGTGTCTGCTGCTGACGGTCCGATGCCTCAGACTAGAGAGCACGTATTGCTTGCAAAGCAGGTAAATGTTCCTTCTATCGTTATTTTTATGAATAAGACCGATCAGGTAGATGATGAAGAGTTGATTGAGTTGGTCGAGATGGAGTTGCGTGATTTATTGAATGAATACCAATTTCCGGGAGATGACACTCCTATTGTTAAGGGTTCTGCCTTAGGGGCTCTTAATGCACCAAATGATGAAGCTGCAAATAAGTGTGTTGTTGAGCTTATGGCCGCTTGTGATTCTTTTATTCCTGAGCCTGAGCGTGATGTTGATAAGCCTTTTTTAATGCCGGTTGAAGATGTTTTTTCAATTACGGGAAGAGGTACGGTCGGTACTGGTCGTATTGAAAGGGGTATTGTTAAAACTGGTGATGAAATATCTATTTTAGGTATGGGTAAGGATACTAAGACTACAGTCACGGGTGTTGAAATGTTTCGAAAGCTTTTAGATGAAGGTAGGGCTGGTGATAATGCTGGTTTATTGCTTCGTGGGGTTGATAAAGAGGATTTACATAGGGGGATGGTTTTGGCTGCTCCCGGTTCAATTACTCCTCATACAAAATTTAAAGCGAGTGTATACGTCCTGAAGAAAGAAGAGGGTGGTAGGCACACGCCATTTTTTAATGGTTATCGTCCGCAATTTTATTTTCGTACAACAGATGTAACTGGCGTTGTAACGCTAGCGGCTGGTACGGAGATGGTAATGCCTGGTGATAACGTAGAATTTGATGTTGAATTAATAACACCAATTGCAATGGATAAGGAACTACGCTTTGCCATTCGTGAGGGTGGGCATACAGTTGGTGCCGGTGTTGTTACTTCAATTTCTGAATAAGTAGTTTTTAATGGCAAATCAAACAATAAGAATTAGTTTAAGGGCTTACGATCATATACTTTTGGATAAGTCTACCGAGAAAATTGTAAAAACAGCAAAGTCAACTGGCGCAATTATTTCTGGGCCTATTCCACTGCCTTCAAAGAGATCTATTTATACTGTCCTTAGATCTCCTCACGTTAATAAGAAGTCTAGAGAGCAGTTTCAGACCAAAATACATAAAAGACTTGTCGATATTTTGAATTCAACCCCTAAGACAGTTGAGTCCTTGATGAAGTTGGATCTTCCTGCTGGTGTAGATATTGAGATAAAGGTCTAGGTATGCGTGGATTAATTGGGAAAAAAATTGGTATGACTCGTGTATTTGGTG
>JAOHKG010000002.1 GCA_028101095.1 Fidelibacterota bacterium
TCAAAGATGAGTTTGATGTTGAAGTTGATAATTTATGGTTACCTGACGTATTTGGTTATTCTGCAGCAATGCCTCAAATTTTAAAAAAATCTGGAGTAAACTATTTTTTAACTCAAAAAATGTCATGGAGTCAGTTCAATGATTTTCCTCATCAGACATTTAATTGGAGAGGAATAGATGGAACAGAAGTCCTTACACATTTTCCGCCAGAGAACACATATAACAGTGAATTAGATACGGAGTTCTTGCTCCCCGCTCAGTCAACGTTTAAAGAAAAAGATAAACTGGATGAATTTATCTCTCTTTTTGGGGTAGGAGATGGAGGAGGAGGTCCTAAGCCCGAAAATATTGAATTAGGTCGTCGTATGGCTAATCTTGAAAATGCGCCAAAGGTTCATTTTGATACTGCGGTAAACTTTTTTGATCGGTTAAATGGTCAAAAAGATAAGCTGGATACGTGGGTTGGAGAGCTTTATTTGGAGCTTCATAGAGGTACATTGACAACTCATGGGCTCGTCAAAAAACAAAATAGAAAATTAGAGAATAAGCTTAGAACAGTTGAAATGCTTTGGTCTTGTCTACCAATGGATAAATATCCTCTTGAAAAGTTAGACGGGTTATGGAAAAAAGTTCTTTTAAATCAATTCCATGATATTATACCAGGGTCAAGCATTAATTTAGTATATCAGACAACGCATAAAGAGTATACGGAGGTCCACTCAGGATGTGATGAACTTTTAGATGCTGCTTCAAAATTATTATTTAATCAAGATAAAGACTCTATTGTTTTAGTTAATACATTATCCTATCGATGGAAAGGACTTGTGCTACTTCCTAGTAGTTTTGAAGGGTATAGCATTGTTGATGAAGAAGGAAACGACGTCTTAGTCCATAAAAGTAATGAGGGATATAGTATCGATGTCAATTTAGATGGGTTATCGATGAATTCTTTTAAAAAAGCCGAAGAAAAAAAGTTAGAGGTTCAATCTTCCTCTGACTTTATCCTTGAAAATGATTTTATTAAATATGAGTTTGATGAAAAAGGAGCACTCATCTCTGCTTACGATAAAGAAGCCAATAAAGAAGCTATGAAAGAGCCTGGAAACGTATTTTCTCTGTATGAGGATATACCTAATAATTGGGATGCTTGGGATATTGATTTTTTTTACCGAGATGCACTAATTGAAACTGGAGCGGTAGAATCAATAAAGCTTTCTTCTTCTTCAAAAATCTTAAAGCAACTTGAAATAAGCTTATCAATTGGTAATTCTAAAATACAACAAGTCATATCCTTATCGAGTCACTCTAAGAGATTAGACTTTAAGACAAATGTTCATTGGAATGAAAGCCATAAAATGCTAAGGGTACATTTCCCAGTTGCTATTACTTCTGACCAAGCCACATTTGATATACAATATGGTTATGTGAAAAGAAATACACATAGAAATACAAGTTGGGATAAAGCAAAATTTGAAGTTGTGGGTCATAAATACGCAGATTTATCTGACCATGATTATGGAGTAGCACTCTTAAATGATTGTAAGTATGGTTATATGGTTTTAGATAATATTTTAGATCTGAACCTTCTGAGGTCCCCAAGTAATCCTGATCCAGATGCTGATTTAGGCGATCATGAATTTACATATAGCTTTTTACCACACAATAATGACCTTATTCGTTCAAATGTTATTTCTGAAGCTTCATGCTTAAATCAAAAACCTCTATTATTTGAAGGGTTTACTTCAACAGCCCAGATACCTGTAAAGTTGTCAGGAAGAGGCGTTGAATTAACCGTTTTAAAAAAGGCCGAAAAAGAAGATGCTTGGGTTTTTCGAGTGGTGGAAACACACGGAAGAAGCTCCCATGGTTTGTTATTTATTGAGGGAAGTATAACTGAGTGTGATTTGATAGAGTGGAGTGAACTTTCTGAGCCTCAGAATATTCGAGGTGAAATGCCATTATATTTAAAACCATTTGAGGTGAAAACATTTAAGGTGAAAAATAGTTAACAAGCCAAAAAATAACTTTGACGTGATGAGAATCACATGAAAAAAAAGAAGTGGAAAAAAATAGTTGGTTCTATCTTTTTTTCATTATCTTATCGCACAAATATTTAAACAATATTTATTAAATCAATAAAAAGAGAATAAAATATGAATTATTTACGTTTAATTATCAGTTTAGCACTTACTTTTGCACTATCGAGTCTTTATGCTCAAGGTAGAGATGTTGAAGTAACTTTTCATGTAGACATGTCATTAGAGACAGTCGAAAACGGAGTATGGATCGCAGGCGGAATGGCTGGTAATCCAGGATTTGAGATGCTTGATGAGGACGGAGATCACGTTTACTCAAAGACATTATTAGTTCCTGAAAATGCACCTTTCACCTATAAATTTTCCAATGGTCCTATTAATGCAGATTGGTCTGGACCGTATGAAGTCGTTCCTGCAGAATGTGGTGTTGGTGAATATTTAGACCGTGAAGTTATGGTTGGTAATGAAAATATGGAAATTCCTCCTGTTGTTTTTGGGACATGTAATTCAGTTAACCCTCCACCAACGGAAGTAAATGTAACTTTTCATGTAGATATGCACAATGAGACGGTTGAAAATGGAGTTTGGCTTGCAGGTGGAACTGCTGGAAACCCAGGATATGAAATGATGATGGTAGCAGGATCAGATCACTTATACGGTGTAACAGTAATGGCTCCTGCAAATACACCTTATACCTATAAATTTTCCAATGGTCCTATTAATGCAGATTGGTCTGGACCGTATGAAGTCGTTCCTGCAGAATGTGGTGTTGGTGAATATTTAGACCGTGAAGTTATGGTTGGTAATGAAGACATGATGATTCCTCCTGTTGTTTTTGGAACCTGTGGTGGAGATGTCGGACCTGGAATTGTATTTTTTGAAAAATTAGATAATGCCGATGTAACAGACCCAGCGAATTGGGATATGGTTACACCTTCTGTTGCAATAACACGTGGTACTAATGGATCACTATATAATCCATTAGTAGAAGGAGCTGCTAATCCCATGATTTCGCCGGAAGGAACAATGTGGTCTTACGGTCATACAGGTGAAATAACTGGGTATCAAGAAATCGAATTAGGCGAAGACTTATATCTTCCATTTGAAGAAGCGTATATCTATGGAGCAGAGCAAGGATTTGCTGGTATAGCTGGTAAAATGCTTTCCATGCATTGCATGGAAGAAGATAAATTTTTTGATGTTACCTTTAATTCCTGGACTAATGGAGGACAGGGCGGACAAGGCGGTGGTGGTGGATTCTCTTATACGAGAGTTGAAGTGGATGCTCCTCTAAACCCAGTCACAGAAGTACATGTGACTTTCCATGTAGACATGTCACTAGAGACCGTCGAAAATGGAGTATGGTTAGCAGGTGGAAACGCTGGTAACCCAGGACATGAAATGATGCTGATGCCAGATTCAGATCATCTGTATGGAGTAACGTTGCTGCTTCCTGCAAATTCACCTTTCACCTATAAATTTTCTAATGGTCCGATCAATCCAGATTGGTCTGGTCCTTATGAAGAAGTCCCAGCAGAATGTGGTGTTGGTGAATATTTAGACCGTGAAGTTATGGTTGGTGGTGAAGATATGATGCTTCCTCCAGTTGTTTTTGGAACCTGTGGTGGAGTTAATCCTCCTCTCACAGATGTTAATGTTACATTTTATGTTGACATGCAATTTGAGGCAGTAGAAAACGGAGTCTGGTTAGCTGGCGGAACGGCAGGTAACCCAGGGTATGAAATGATGCAATTTGAATTAGCTCCGGGTTTTGAGACGATTTATAATGTTACCTTAACATTAGAAGAAGGTCTTGCTTTTAGTTATAAATTTGTAAACGGACCAATTGATGAAAATTGGGGCGGCGCATGGGAAGAAGTTCCCGCAGAATGTGGTGTTGGTGATTTCTTAGATCGTGAAATTTTGGTCCAAGGTGATCCAGAGGGGAATATGTTTCTTCCTCCCGTTGTCTTTGGGGAGTGTACCGTAAACCTAGAAGCGGAAGTGACATTTCATGTAGATATGCAATACGAGTTTGTTGATAGAGGTGTTTTCCTTGCTGGCGGTGATGCTGGAAACCCAGGGTTTGAGATGTTTGATGAAGATGGAGACCATATTTATTCATTGACCTTAACTCTTCCAACATATGACAGTTTTACTTACAAGTTTGTGAACGGTCCAATTGACGCAGGTTGGCAAGGCGGATGGGAAGAAGTTCCCGCAGAATGTGGTGTCGGTGAATTCTTAGATCGTCAGCTTCTCGTAGGAAATTTAGATGAGTATGAACTTCCTGCTGTTGTTTTTGGTTCATGTGATGAAGCGACAAACGTAGTAGATGTTACGTTTCATGTGGATATGCAGTTTGAGACAGTTGAAAATGGAGTCTGGTTAGCTGGTGGAAATGCTGGTAACCCAGGATTTGAGATGATGGATGAAGAAGGTGATAACATCTATTCAATAACTCTAACTCTTCCAATTAATGAACCATACACATACAAATTTGCAAATGGTCCGATCAATCCAGATTGGTCCGGTCCTTTTGAAGAAGTTCCTGCAGCATGTAGCGTTGGTGAATACTTAGATCGTGAGGTTATGGTCGGCTTTCAGAGCATGAATCTACCTCCAGTTGTGTTTGGATCATGTACTCCTGAAGGTGTTGTTTTTGTCACCTTTAATGTAGACATGCAAACAGAAGCAGTGGACCCAGAGCGTGGAGTATGGTTAGCAGGTGGAAACGCTGGTAACCCAGGACATGAAATGATGCTGATGGATCTTCCTGGATTACAAAGAATATATACTGTAACCATTCCAATAGAAAGCGGACTCTCCTTTGGATATAAATTTGCAAACGGAATGATCAACCCAGATTGGTCAGGTGATTGGGAAGAAGTTCCTGAAGAGTGTGGATTTGGTCCATACTTAGATCGCCAAGTAATTGTAGGTGAAATGGATATGGTACTTCCTCCTGTTGGGTTTGGGTCTTGTGAACCAGTTCCTTTTCCTACAGCAAGTATTATGCATGTAGTGGATGTTCCTGAAGATCAAGGTGGACGAGTCTATATTACGTTTGAAAAATCACGATTAGATACGGATGAACCACAAAGAACAGAAATGTACACCATTGAACGTTTAGATGGAGAACAATGGGTTGGTCTTAATTCAATTGGTGCATATGGAAGTCCTACATACACTGTTGAAGCAACAACTTTAGGAGATTCAACGAGCGAGAGCATGATGATGTCAACCTACAGAGTTGTTTCTAACATGGATGAGGGTATATTCGTAAGTGAGCCTTCTTCTGGTCATTCGGTAGATAATATTGCTCCAATGATGTTAGTTGGACTAGATGCAGGGCATTCAAATGGAATAGTGAATTTGAGTTGGAGTCCTTCAGAGGCAAATGACTTCTCACATTATATGATTTACTATGGATCTTCTCCAGACTTTATTCCAAGTCCAGAAAACCTATTAGGGACGTCTAATGCAGACCCAACGTTTGAACATGATGTTGTTGAAATGGGTGAATATTATTATGTTGTATCCGCAATGGATATACATGAAAATGAAGGCGAGCACTCAGAGGTTGCGAGTGTAGTATTACTAAGTTTACTTGATGTAAACGGAATGCCTGAGGAGTATACATTACATCAGAATTTCCCAAATCCTTTTAATCCAACAACAACGTTGAGATATGACTTACCTGAAGACGCAATGACTACAATTGCAGTTTATGATATGATGGGTAGGTTGGTTCAAACGTTAGTCAGTGGAAATAAAGCTGCGGGCTATCATTCGCTTAAATGGGATGCTACAAATAAATACGGTTCTCCTGTTTCTGCCGGTGTATACATCTATAGTATTCAAGCTGGAAACCATAGAGATATCAAAAAGATGATTCTTCTGAAATAGAGAAAAAAGAATCTTTTAATTTAAAAGGGGCTTGAAATAAGCCCCTTTTTAGTTTTAGTAAAACTCGTTATTCGTTTTAATTTATGTGTATATCTAAGTAGAGAATATTTTCAGATGATAAACTTTTTAAAACTTATATTTCTTATACCAATTATTTGTTCCACCCTTTTCGGCCAAGACTCTCTTAAAGCTATAGAGCTGGGTTATCTTGATTCCTTAAAAGGTGTATATACCTTAGATAAAGTTCCCTATACAGGACCCGTATTTAAAAAATTAGGTATTGGGTTAATGACTGGTAGCTATAAAGAAGGCATTAAGCATGGTCTCTGGCAAACTTTTAATAATATTGGTGAGCCATTAATGATTGGCAATTATAATGAAGGTAAGAAAAATGGACCTTTCGAGCAATGGTACGATGATGGAGAAAAACGACGAAGGGAATTGGTTGCAACCTTTGATCAAAATAATTACATAGGTGAATATAAAGAATGGTACGAGAATGGTAAAAAATCAATTATTGGTTTCTATATAAATGGAAAAGAAGATGGGAAATATATAGAGTGGTATGAAAACGGAAAAAAAGCACTTAAAACCAAATATATCAATGGAAAACCAGATGGCTGGTATCGTGAATGGTATGAAAATGGTCAAAAAGCATTAAAAATGAGATTCGAAAATGGGAAAGTTAATGGAAAATGGGTGCAATGGTTTAGTAATGGTAATAAAGAATTAAGTCTTAAGTACGTAAATGGCGTTCCAAGAGGAAGAGCCAAGTTTTGGTTTGAAGATGGTACGTTAAGAGCCGAAGGAATTGTAAAAAGTGAAGTAGTCGGCGGTGGATGGATATTAGAAGATGCAGGTGGTAATAAAAGAGTCTTCAAGTAATTTGGGTTTTAGCGCAAACTACAAAAATATATTCAAGTATAATATTTAACAAAGCTCCTCTCCTTTTTCTAATTATCTTTTTTGGTTGTGATGTTAATGTTTTTCCTCATCATCATTCATACTTTATCAAATATAAAAAATAATAACCTTGTTTATTAAACCTTTCAGATACCTATATATACGGAGTCTTAAGAAACTAATTTAAAAAATGTATTATATTTAAAAGGTACTAATAGGCAAGTCAGAAGCCGTGAATTGGCATATAATCTTTTTAGAATACGAATGCAGAAAATGTAATAAGTCGGGTTTAAAAAGTATAATCAGTTATAGATTAGAGAATTGAGTAGCTAGAGTTTGTCTTAATATGAAAGATTAAACCTTAATGAACTATTTTTGAAATTTTTTATTTATTATAGAGGCAAATTTTTCTGGTGAACTAGGATCTAAGTTAAAATATAAAGAAGGCTCAATCAGCTCAACTTCCATCAACAAAAAAATTTCTTCTTTTCTAACAAAGTCAATCCTTGAGTAAAGACTTTTATAAGGTAAATTGTTTAAAACCTTTTTGGCTTCGTTTAGCATCTTAATATCTGGTTTTTCAACGATGGAAAGAATTCCTCCATGTTCTTCTTGAACACGAAAATCACCACTTTTAGGTTTTTTTATTAAAGTATGGCTATGGGTGTCTTCAAAAAAAATTAAGGAATATTCACCTTCCAAAATAATATTATCAATAAATGGTTGAATAATGAACTTTCGATCTGCGAATGTATTTTCTAGTATATGGCTTATTTTTTCTGAATTTTTTTTATCTATAATAAATGTATCATCTGCATTTGCACTTATTGCTGGTTTGATAATTAATTTAGTCGTCGAAAAAAAAGAGAGAGAATCATTAAGAATCTTTTTAGAATAATTATCATAAAAAAGAGATGGAACAATCTGTATTCCTTTTTTGGAGAGCTCTTTAAGATATGATTTATCAATATTCCATTTAACCAGCTCTAAAGAATTTTCTAAAATACAATTAGATGAATTAATATTTTCAAGCACCTCTAAGAATTCTTTGATTCTACCTTGATAGTCCCAAGTTGATCGAATTATAACTAAGTCAAAATTATTCCAATCGACGTTTGAATCATCCCAAGCGACAAACTCGCACTCCCAGCCATTTTGATTCATTGGTGAAATTAATTGATCATCGTAACACTCAAAGTCCGATAAATCTTTAATTGTAAGAAAAGCACATTTAGGCATAGATTGTAAAATCCTTTAAATTTTTAAAATAATTTATGTATCATATTATAACAACTTAAATAATTCTATTGTAAAAATTTGTTACACTTTTCTATTTTTTTTATTAATATTACAATAACGAGGTAGGAAATTACCAGTTCAATGCTGGTAAAACTGATTATATGTCAAAGAGTATACAGAAATCAATTCTCTTAATTGAGAGTGACGAATCTGTTTTAAGCAGTTTGCAAGAAAAACTGAAGATAGCAGGTTATTTAGTCATAAGTGCAAAAGATGGATTCGAAGGGTATGAGCGAGTAAAAAGTGAAAACCCAAGTATAATAATATCTGAACTTGCACTTCCCGTCATGAGTGGAGCAAAAGTAGCTAGACTATTAAAATATGATGAAAGATATAAAGAAATCCCATTTATTTTACTAGGGTCAGATAATGCTTTGTCAAAAATTAATAAAGAAGAGTACAATATTGAAAAAGTCTTACCAAAACCTTTTCGTTTGGGTGATTTAAAAGATGCGATTGAGACCCTTCTAGGATGATAGACCCAGTTATTCTTTTTACTTTGTTTGTTTTTGGGATTTCAATTGGAAGTTTCTTAAATGTGGTAATATTTCGACTGCCGAAAAACATGAGTTTGTTTTTTCCTGGTTCTCATTGCTTTTCATGTAAGACACCGGTTCGATTTCGTGATAATATACCTGTTTTGGGTTATTTTATTCTAAAGGGGAAATGTCGTAGTTGTGAATCAACATTTTCATCTCGTTATGCTCTAGTTGAGTTATTCTCGGGATTAATCACATGCGTCCTTTTTGCCTTATATGGATTCAGCCAATATTTTTTCATCTACTCATTTCTTACTTATGCTTTAATTGCGATAACATTTATTGATCTAGATCATTTTATTATTCCAAATGGATTTATAATCCTAGGTCTTATTAGTATAATGATAATTTACTATTTTGATTTTACACCAATTCACTGGGAGGACGGTGCAACTGGGGCTTTAATTTTTGGAGGTTTTCTTTTTTTCCTTGGAGTCTTTGGCGAATTTATCCTAAGAAAAGAAAGTATTGGTTTTGGAGATGTGAAACTTGGACTTGTGTTAGGAGGATTGATTGGGATTAAGTATTCTATTTTGGCACTTTACCTCAGTTTTTTTTCAGCGGGTATTGCAATAATTATTTTAATGGCTTTTAAAAAATTAAACACAGTATCAGGGCAGATACCTTTTGGTCCATACATTTCAGCAGGAACTCTTTTAACAATATTAACAAGTACTCCAAATGGTGATAATATAATTATTGATTGGTACTTAAGGACGATGTTTTAATATGCCAGCACTAAATAAGTCCTCCATAGGGCAAATGATTATTACGAGTGGGAAAATTGATCAGTCTCAACTAAGAACTGCTCTAGATTATCAAGAAGATAATAATGGCTATATCGGTCAAGCTCTTATTGAATGTGGTTTTTTGACATATGAAGAATTTTTACCTTATTTAGGGAAGCAATTAAAAGTCCCGTACTTACAGCTTGGTTATTATGAGATTGATCAAACTTTAGTTGATATTGTACCGGAAAAGAGTGTTCGAACATACAAAGTTTTTCCTCTTTTTAAGGTTAAAGAAGTTGTAAATCTTGCGGTTGTAGATCCGCTAGATCCAGAGCCAATAAATTTTGTAAGAGAGTTAACTGGAATGGCTGTTGAGCCAATCCTGTGTAGTGAAGAAGATATTGTAAATGCAATTGATCTACATTACGGTATCTCAAGCTTTTTAGAAGCGGACTCAAACTTAGATGATGCTAAAGATATTACGGATTTGTATGATGAAAGTCAGATTGTTGAATTAGTAGATGGTATTATTACTCAGAGTCAACGCTACAGGTGTTCTGATATTCATATTGAACCAAGAGAAGAAGATATTCGAATTCGTTTTAGAATTGATGGAAAGTTGCAAGATTTTCAAGTATTTCCAAAATCAATACAAGATGCTCTTATCTCAAGGTTGAAAATTATGTCGAGTATGGATATTGCAGAAACCAGACGTCCCCAAGATGGAAGAATACTTTTTCGATCAAAGGTTGGAAGAATCGATCTTCGGTTATCAACATATCCAACGTTGTTTGGTGAAAAAACAGTTTTACGTTTATTAAACTTACAAGAAGCTCTTTATTCGTTGTCAGATCTAGGTTTTAGAAAAGAAACAGAAGTTCATTTTAATTCAATGCTCCATGGTGGAGAGGGAATTGTTCTTGTTTCAGGTCCAACGGGAAGTGGTAAAACTACCACGCTTTATTCTACATTAAATAAGCTTGAAAAGCCTGAAGTGAACATTGTGACAGTTGAGGATCCAATTGAGTTTGATCTTGCAAATATTAATCAGGCACAAGTAAATGCAAAATCAGGTGTGACTTTTGCAGCTGCACTTCGATCAATATTGAGGCAAGATCCAGATGTTATCATGGTTGGAGAGGTTCGAGATGAGGAAACGGTGGACTTAGCTATAAGAGCTGCACTTACAGGTCATTTAGTCTTTAGTACTATTCATACAAATGATGCCGCTTCAGGATTTGCCCGTTTACTTAACTGGGGAATTGAACCCTTTTTAATTTCATCAACCGTTAAAGGAATTTTAGCTCAAAGACTAGTTCGGAAAATTTGTGAAAATTGTAAAATTGAACATGAGATAACTGAAAGAGAAGTTAACTTGTTGAAAATCGATAAGAAAAAATACAGAACTACCTATACAGGCAAGGGTTGCCTGTCTTGTCGGAATTCTGGTTACAGAGGAAGACTAGGTATCTATGAATTGTTAATGGTTAATGAAGAAATTTCCGAGTTAGTATTAGATGCACAACCGGCGTACAAGATTAAAGAAAAAGCACGTGAGCATGGAATGATGACTCTTCTTGAAGATGGGCTTGCAAAAGTAAGAGAAGGCACCACTAGTTTGAATGAACTTATTGAAACATTAGGTGCTACAAGGGCAATCTAGGATGATAAGTGTTTTATTCGTTGGTGGAAAAGAAAAAATTATTCCACAATTCAAAAACCTACCGGTAAAAGTAGACTACGTGCAAAATGGGATGATTGCATTGAATGCTTTGCAGACGTCTTCTTATGAAAGTGTAATTATTGCGAATAAGCTTCCAATGCTTACTCCATCTAGGTTGGTAAAAGAGGTTCGCAAAATAAACCTATATATTCCAATCTTTTGTTTTATTTCAGATGATAAAAGACGATCAGAAATACTTAAAGATTTTGAAAATGGCATGACCTTTTATTTTGAGCCAGAAGCTCAAACAGCTGATGATTTACTGGAATTAGTGCTTTTAGGAAAACAGTTTATTGATTTTATTTATGATATACCTGAAATAGATAGGCGGTTTTTTGGTCCACAAGGAACAGGGAAAATTGTTGGAATTACTGAGCCAATGCTTGATCTGTACAGACTCCTTTTTCAAATAAGAAAAAAAACAGTTACTACCATATTATATGGAGAAAGTGGAACTGGAAAAAACTTAGTTGCTGAATCGCTACACCAAAATAGTTTGCGAAGAGAAAATCCTTTTGTTTCTGTGAATTGTCCAGCGATACCAAAAGAATTATTAGAGAGTGAATTATTTGGGCATGTAAAGGGTTCATTCACTGGAGCAGATCAAGATAAAATAGGAAAATTTCAGGCCGCAAATAGTGGTACCATATTTTTAGATGAAATTGGTGATATGGATCAAGGACTGCAGGCAAAAGTTCTCCGTGTTCTTGAGTCTAGTGAAATTGAAAAAGTTGGATCAAATGAAACGATAAAAGTGGATGTGAGAATCGTCTCAGCCACAAATCAAAATATAGAAGAAATGATTGAACAAAATCAATTTAGGCAAGATCTTTATCATAGAATTAATGTTTTTCCAATGACAATCCCTTCTTTAATGGACCACCCAGGTGATATCCCTCTTATTGCATATAGGATTATTGATGGTTTGAAAAAAAAGCATGAATCGGAAGTGAATTATATTTCACCTGGTGCATTAAAATTAATGAAAAACTATCATTGGCCCGGTAATGTTAGGGAATTAGAAAACATACTTGAGCGAGCGGTTCTTCTCACAGATGAAAATGTAATCACCAGTGGAAATATTTTACCTCTTCTTACAAAGAAGAAAGAAGAAATAATTCAAGAAAAAGAATCGGAATTGAAATTAGATGCGCAAACAGATAATGAATTTGAAAAAGAGACCTTGCTCAAAACAAAAATAGATAAAAGGTCAGGTTCAACACCACCTAAGACATTAAAAGAGATTGAAAAAAATGCCATTGTAGATGCTTTAAGTTTCACTGAATGGAATATGAGCAAAGCTGCAAAAGTATTAGGGGTTAGTCGGATGACGCTTTACCGTAAAATTGACTCATATGGAATTCAAGAAAATGAGTAAAAAACTTCCACAGTTTTCTTACGTTGCCTTTAATAATGATACGGATACAGTAGTTAGGGATAAAGTAAAAGCCTCCAATGAAAAGGCTGCATTTTTACAAATACAGCAATTGGGTCTTGAGCCTTTAAATGTAAAAAAAGAAACCACTTCAATACTCGATATAGAAGTTACTTTTTTTGAAAAAATAACTCCGACTCAAATTTATAATTTCACAAGACAGCTCTCTGTGATGCTTAAAGCAGGAGTTCCGCTAGTCGAGGCAATGGATTCTTTGCATAGTGAATCGGCAGGACCACTTGTCAACAGAATCATCGACACGATTGTCGAAGATATCTCGGGTGGGTCCGCGCTATCAAAAGCTTTAGAAAAGCACCCTAAAATGTTTGATAGTATGTATGTAAATATTGTTCGAGCTGGAGAAAGTGCAGGTGTATTGGATAAAGTCTTATTTCAGTTAGCTGACTTTATTGCAAGTGATTTGAAATTAAGAATGGGGATCAAACAAGCAATTAGATATCCATCAATCGTTGTCACTATCACAATTCTAGTAGGGATATTTGCGGTAACATATATCTTACCGAGGTTTTCAACCCTTTTTGCGAACTCTAATATTGCTTTGCCATTACCGACAAGAATATTGCTCGGGGTAGATACTTTTATCCAAGAATACTGGTATCTATTGATTTTTATTTTTGCTGCATTATTTGCATCAGTCACAGCTTTTATTCGTAGTAAAAAAGGAAGTTATATTTGGCATAAAACAAAAATTGGTCTTGGTATTATTGGTCCAATTTCGCTTAAAATGTCTATCTCTAGATTCATACACGTTTTGGAGACGTTAGACAGGACTGGGGTACCTATTTTGGATGCGCTTAAAATCGCGGGTAGAACAACTGGCAACAATTATATAGAACACAACCTTAATAAAGTTCACCAAGACGTCCGTATGGGGAAAAAATTAGCTTTTTCTTTAACAAAATTCACAACAGGGATATTCCCGAGTCAAACACTTAAGATGATACAAGTTGGTGAAAGCGCGGGAGCTTTGGGTGATATGCTAAGTGAAATTGGTGAGATGATGGATGCTGAGGTAAAAGACCATGTTTTAAAGTTAACGGCAACACTAGAGCCATTGATAAGTGTTTTTATGGGTTTTATGATTTTAACATTAGCATTGTCAATTTTTTTACCAATATGGGATATGTACGAAGCGATGTCTGCATCCTAGAAAGCTGTTACACTCTTTGTCCCTAAATGTTACAATTGTTATATAATGTTACATCCTTCCTTAATTATAAATCGCAGTTTTAACATGTTTTAAGTTGTCTTTTTAAAATTTTTAGTAAAAAAGATATAGTTTGGCACAGAAGTTGTATAATAGAGGTGTATTACAAAATAACTAGGAAATAAGATGAAATTATTTAAAAAACTAAAAAGCAGGAAAGGCCAGTCGCTTGCAGAATTTGCTGTAACAACAGCAATGATGGCAACACTAGCAACCACTGCTGCACCGAAGTTTTCTGGCGTTGGAGAAGGCGCGAAGGAAAAGAAGACGTATTCGAGTATTGATAAAATTATCAAGTCTGCAAACAATTTTTATAATGAGAAAGTGACAACAGAAGGACGTGGTCGTTTTCCAGGACAGCTCAAGTATGACTCCGCTGTTCCTGATGGTGGCGGATACAATGATCAGGCATTATGCCTTACAAGTCTAGATCTGTTTGAAACGTATGAAAGTTCAGAAGCTTCTAAGTGGGCTTCCATATTTGGTACACAGAATGATGCAGCTCAGACCCCATCAGGTAGTAGTGTTAATACTTCTGAAGATCCAGATAGTGATGGATCGTTTACTGAGACCGTAGGAGCAGAAGAGTTTTTAAATGAGTTTGGTGGCAACGCAATTAAGAGTCCCTTTCAGGATGGTCACTACATTTATACAGTAATAGCTGGAGGTGGAGCAGGTCAGTCATCGTACTCACCCGTTTTATTTGTGGCTGATTTAGAAAGTCCAAAGAACTTTAACAAAAAACTACAACCGTAGACAACTAGGAGAATGAAAATGAGAAACAATAATAAAGGTTTTACATTAATAGAATTGATCATGGTAACGATCATATTAGGAATTTTAGCAGCAGTAGCAGTTCCAAGATACATGGGAACAGTAAATAGAGCAGAAGCAGCAGCAGAAGACGCAGTTCTATCCGCTTTAGAAGCAAATGCAGAAGCATACGCAATGGAGAAGTTCATGGATACAGGTCGTAAGTCTTATCCTACAAACCCATTTGATGGTGCAAGTGTAGATGGATATACAACTGGTGCAACATCAGTAGCAAATTCTGGTGATTGGGCTTTTGATGGTACAGTTATTCTTCATAAACGTAATGATGATTCTGTATGGTCGTGGACTTATACCAGCACGAATGATGCTACAGGTCAAGCGGATGATAGAGGTTCTTTTGGAGCCCGTAGTACTTCATCTGTAAGTAATGTTGATTAATCATTAAAATATTTAGTTGAAATAGGCTCTAATGCTTTTAACATTAGAGCCTTCATTAAATTTTTTTCAAATAGAGTTGAGTACATGAAATATTTATTAAAAAAAGGTAACAAAGGTTTTACGATAGCAGAGTTTGTTGTGACTATTGCCTTGATGGGTACGATGATGAGTGTAGTCCTGCCTTCTTTTGATAGTATTACACTAAATATGCAAGCAAGTCAAAATAAAACCAATATGGATATGATACGACAGGTGTTTTTTGGCTACTTTTATGATACACATATGAAGGGTATTGCTCATTTACCTCCCTCTCCAACTAATGAAGAAGGATTAATGAGTGAGGAGTGGGCAAATGAAATTATAAATGAAGACATGTCTCTCTCCACTCCAAACGATTTATTCTCAGCTGGTGCAGTCCCCAATAATGCAAATGGAAACCCCTTTTCATACGAAACATGGACTGACACTACCTACTTAGGGTCGGATGGTATGAAAGTTGACTATTTTGTTCGTATTACTGATATTGATGAAGATAGTCCTTCTTTTGAAGTCTCTTTTACTTCTGCTATCTAATGTAAATATATTAAATTTGGCAAATGGCCATGAAAATAAAAAATATTCTTAGTAGTATAAAACCCAGCACATTTGCTGGGTTTACTTTTATTGAGTTAGTTATTTTAACTTTAATAATAGGAATCCTTTCTGCGGTTGCATTAACTAAGTCGAGGGATGATACTAGTAATTTTACAACTAGCATAGCGGTTCAGCAGGTTACAGGAGATATTGATTACTGTAAGTCTTTATCTTTCTCCAAAAATGATACTATTACAATGGTTTTTGATCTTGAAAATGAATTTTATAAAGTATACACCGGTCATAATAGTACCAGAACACTGATAACAGATTTTCCAAATTTTGTAGATAATAAAGTGACCTTTCCCAAGTTTGGGATTAATTCTGTAAATCTATCAAACCTTACATTTTATAGTTCACATTCAAATACACAAATAGCGCAAAAAGAATTGCAGTTTCTTCCAGGAGGAATTCCTTTCGTTGGTGGTAATGTGCACGTCAATTCTAAAATAATAACTATAGCAAACGAGACAGGAAAGTGGACAGTAAACTAAATCAAAAAGGATTTACTCTGATTGAAGTTCTCATAATGACAGTTCTCCTAGCTATGGCATTCTTGGTTTTTTTAGGGTCTCTAAACCTTGGTAGAGATCTACAGAACAAGTCAGAGATAAAAAGTGTGCAAGCAATACTTTTGCACGATTTACAAGAACAAATCAAATCAAGAAGGTTTGATGAAAATTTAAATACACCTTGGTCAAATAGTTTAGGTCCAGAGGGATCTCAGTCAGGCAGTTCTGAAAATAGTTTATCCGATTTTGATGATGTTGATGATTTTAAAAATTATCAAATAACGGCATATGCAGATCACCCAGCTTTTGGTGCACAAGTTCATGTTGAGTATGTTAATCGAGCTACAAAGTTCAGAGTTGTTTCTACAGCTCCCACAGAATATAAGAGAGTGGTTGTGAGCATCTCTCACTCTTCTTTTTCAACTTTAACAGATACCTTGATAATTGGTGCCGGGCTTTGAAAAAAATACAATCTGGATTTACATTTATTGAAGTTGTCATCTCCTTGGCGATTGTAGGAGTGATCAGCGGGCTATCCATTTCCATGTTGTTGCAAGGAACTGAAATCTTTGTTGGCGCTAAGGACGATAGTCATTTAATGAATGAATCTAGAACTGCAATTTGGAGAATTTCTCGAGAAGTGCACAATCTAGCCAGTAATAACTTTCTAGAGTTATCGAAGAGTAACCGTATTTATCTTAAAGATGCCAAGGCGAGGCAAGTTGATTTCGTTCTCGTTGATGAAAATATAAATATTAATAGGAATCAACAGCAGAATGTACTCACTGGATTCTTGGACAATACCCTAACTAATAACTTTAAATATATTAGTAGGGAAAGCATCGCCATAAATAGCTCAAGCGGGATAAGTGGTAGTGAAGCAAGTACCGTGAATCTTCTAAAGTTAGATTTACAATTTTCTAAAGATAGTCAGAAAATTAATTTAGGAACTCATGTTTATCCTTATGGTTTCAAATTTGGAAAAAAAATGAGCTATCATGATTAATTTCTTTATGAAAAAAATCAAAGATGAATCTGGGATGGCATTGACAGCTTCTACCATGTTTGTTTTTGTTGTGCTAAGTATAATGGCTTTTTATCTAGCTCGGTTTTCTATACTTAGTAGCGAGAGCGCTGGTCATTATCTACAGAATGTGCGTGCAAGAAATTTAGTTCAAACAGGCCTTGAGATAGGTCTGCAAACAGTTAGTACCTCTTACTCTTCTTTGCAATCTTCAATTACTGGGAAACTGAATAAAGGTACTTACACTGTTTCAGTTGATAATAGCAAAGATGAAGTTAATTCTAATTTAGCTTACAATCATTATTCGCTTTTGAAAAGCACAACGGTAGTTGGAGGAGTGCATAGGGCCGGACGTTTAATTATAAGTCCTTATCCAAATGCTTTTAATCTTTCTTTATTTTCAGATAATCAAAGCAATGGAACTTTTAATGCCAATTCTAATAGCTCTATTTCAGGCGACTTTTTTTTTAATGGTACGATTTCAAATGTGACGATGGGAAATAATAGTGTCGCATATTCTAGTTCGAGTTCTTCTTCTTCCCCCATTATTTTCCATGGATTACCAAAGCCATCCTTTCCTGTTTTAAATCATTCCATTTATACAAATATCTTAGCGACTGTTTCTGGCCAATACAATCCCTCTTCTGGTGGAGGGCAAACAGGAAGTGCAACGGCTACGGTTTGGAACCCCAGTGGTGGTCATTGCAATGTTTGTCCTAATGATGCAAACAGTAATAATAGATATGCTTGCTCTAAAGGGTATGGTGGCTGGTCGAACAGTCATAGTTTTAATGATTTCATTCCAACAGGTAGTATTGCAAATAGAATTAAAATTAGATTTAAAGGTGCTACCCCTTGTGGTGGGACATGGAATATCTCTCCATCAGTGAATGGGCAAATCATAAACAATGATAGTTGGTATGGTTCGGGATGCCAGTGTAATTCCTGTTCGACAAAAGATGTTGTAAGCGCATCTCACACAAATGGTTTTCCGGGATACAAATATGGGGCTAGTAATTCTTTAACTTTTAGTCATTCGGGTACTCAGACTTGTATTGGGTATGTCCAGGTTATAATAGACTATTCAGCTTCTTCTGTTCCTGGAGTTGCGGAGAATAAATCTATTAATCTATCGAGTTTTACGAATAACACGCTAATGCATGATGGTAATTTGACCTTGACTAGTTGTAATATCTCTGGCTCTGGTTATATTCTAGCTTCTGGTAATATCACAATCTCTGGAAATACAACCATAGGAGGGGGCGTCAAGATTATATCTGAAAAAGCCCTCACAATAAATGGCAGCAGTTCTATTGGATCTTCTATCTCTAACTATTGTGTCCTATATGGGAAAGAGGGTGTTAGTATTCAAGGGAGTACTTTTTTTGGATTAATAATTTCGTTGGGAAATTCACTTTCCTTGACAAGCTCAACTTTAAATGGAGCAATACTAACTGAGTCTTCAGCGAATACTTTGAGTAATGCAACGATAAATGGGTCTATTGTATCAAAAAATAATTTAAGTTTGACCTCTAGTAATATAGTAAAAAGTAATTTACCCGATCTTTTTGGATTGAATCTTGGTTTTAAACCTTCAGTTCTCCCAGGGTCTTATTTAGAATATTAATCTAGGAGTGACTATGTACAAGTTCTTTATAAAAAATATTTTATGTTTCATGGCTATTGCACCTCTTTTCTCTTCTGAGAGTGAATATACACTTTTTGGCGAAAGTCGTTATGCTCTATCTGATGGTGATTCTCTTGATGATGTTAGAATTATCTGTAAGAATGATGCCATTCGAAATATGAATCAAAATATTATGATGCTACCCCCTGATGCAATTAATATTGATTGTCTAGTAAGAAACTTGTTTGATTTGACTTTAGTAGAAGAAAGTATCAATGAAAACCTCCTCTATGTTAAATATGAAGCTAAAATAAATACAAGCGCCCTTTTTGATACGTGTTCTAAATAAAAAACCTCGTTAATTAAGGCGTAAAATAGATCTTATAGTTTTACTAATTTATTTGTAATATAAAATGTGTATGAATTATCTATCATATTAGTTGCAATTGGAGTAATAACTCTTGTGTTCTCATTCATCTTAATTGTTTTTCCAGAAGCTATATTAAAATCAGATGAAACTGCGAGTCGCTTATTCCTAACAGATTCTTTTGTAATAAAAAATAGAATTTCTGTTGGGGTTTTTTCCTTTATTGCTTCATGCTTGATGTTGTATACATATTTTAATACCAACCTAAATATTTATTTCCTCTCCATTGGAATTGTAGCTTTAATTTATTCTGTGACGTTAGTTTTCTTCCCAATGGGACTTTTAAAGGTCGAGAGGCATGCAAATAAAATTTATATGACAGATGATTTTTTTTACACTAATAAGAATATTGTTGGCGCAGTGCTGTGCGCTTTATCTTTCTTTATGATTTACACATTTATGACATTAATTTAAAGGTCTTTATTGACAAAGGATGATTGAATTATTTAAAACGATAGGATTGGATTCCGATCCATTTACAACTTCTCCTAATGTTGAGAAGTTCTACCCTGCCACACAGCATCGTCAATGCTTAGAAGGGTTAGAGCTTGCAATACGTATGAGACGAGGTCTCTCCGTAATTCGTGGGGGTATTGGTGTTGGTAAAACGACGGTAAGTAGAAAGCTTATTGAGGTTTTTAAAAACGAGTCCAACACATACAATTTCCATCTTATCTTAGATCCAAAATTTGATTCGGAGCTGATATTCCTCAAACATATTATTGATCTTTTTGGGATTAAAACTACTGGTGTCGATGTACAAGGGTGCCGCAATATAATTGAAAACTACTTACTTAAAACGGGTATTGATGAGAACAAGGTTACGGTTCTAATAGTAGATGAGGGTCAAAATCTTCCAGCAGAAATGATTGATGTTTTCAGGACGCTTCTTAACTTTGAAACAGATGAATACAAGCTTCTTCAGTTGATTATCTTTGGCCAGCCTGAGATGACAAAGCTTCTGAATGATTATCCGAACTTTGAAGACAGGATTGCGTTCAACTTTGAATTAGGCCCAGTATCACTTGAAGATGCAAGGGGACTGGTAGATTATCGTATCGAAAATTCTGGTGGAAAAAAAGGCGCTTGGTTTAGCGATGAGTCCATTAAAATGATTCATGATGTAACCGATGGGTATCCCAGAAAAATTACTCAACTATGTCATCAATTATTATTGACAATGATTGGAGACGAAAGAACGGCAATTGATGCAGAGATGGTCAATCGTGTGACGTCTGGTCAAACTCCAGATGCAGAAAATTTAAAGAAATTATCTCAAGGCAATAATTATGATGATATTGCTGTAAATAAGCTTTTGGACGTCCTCAGAAAAAAAGATCAAGAAGGAACCAACGCCAAGGAACCGGAAACTGTTGCAAAAGAGCCTGTGTCGCCAGTCGTTCCTAAAGCACCTGTTGCATCAGCCCCTCCTGCGGAACCTACTGAGGTTGAGAAGCCAAAAGAAATAATTCAGCCTGTCTTAGAAGAAGAAAGTACAGAGCCGACGGCTCCGCCTGAAGAACCCCCCGTCATAAATGAACCACCCTCTGTGGTTGAAAAGCCAGTTGATTTAGATGATGAATGGATTGGGGGCTCTACTGAATCCTTAGCGGCTGAAGTAGAGAAGGATCAAGAGGTGAAACTTGAAGAAAACTCTTCCTTAATTGGAAGCGATATTGAAGAGGAAGAGAATGAGGTCCCAGCGTATCAGCAAAAAAGTATTGTTGTTCCTCAAGATCCACTCAATGAGCCTGGTACATTTGATCAAGGGTTACAATCATTAAATACTTTTTTTGATCCAGCATCTATTGGTGTGAATATTGATGGAGATCATTTGTCCTCTGTAATGATTAATAACACAAAAGGAGTTAAAACGTTAATCTCCTATGAATATCAGTTAGAAAAATCATCGGGGGAAGATTTTTTTAATGAGCCCGATAGTTTCTATGAAAAATTTAAAAGAAGTCTAAATCGTTTAAACGAAAAGTTCTTCCCTATTAAAGAATTACATGGAAGGTCGTTACAAACGATAAGCAACAAATCAAATATTTATTTTTCTCAGAATCATGAAAAAGTAATGGTTAAGTTTGTTGAATTAGCTGGGGATGCAAAAAAAGATAAGAAAGAGATTGTTAAGTACACCCTTGGTAAGAAGTTGTCTTTTCCTGTAGATAATGCGATCTTAAACATCAAGCCGGATAAAGAAGATAAAATTTCAGTAGGTGTAGCAGATAAAAATTCATTACTTAAGGTGACGGATACTCTATCAGAAAATGGAGTTGATATTCGAGATTGGATGCCTACAGCACAATCTATTTTCAATGCGTATATATGGAACTACAAAGATATAAATATTAAAGGTCAAAATAATATTTTATTCAATATTGGTCACACAGAGAGTACCGTTATTGCATGTGAAGGTGATAAAATTAGATCTGTCAATGTTTTGTACTTTGGATATAAAAATTTAATGGATGTTTTGATTGAAAATAAAATATCAGAGGATCCTGAAAAACTAGAATCTCTTGATGTCCCTTCTACTTTTTTATCGAATCAAGGCATAACAAGTAAGCCGAATAAATTAGACAATACACTTAGGCCAACTTTTGATTTATGGAGCCAAGAAATTGAACGAGTAATAAATAGAACGAGAAGAGTAATTAATATCACTGAAAGTTCTAAAATTCTTGTTTCTGGCCTTGCGGGTAAAATTAAAAATATAGATCTTTTCATCGAAGGGGCAACTCAGATAAGATGTGGTGTCCTCAACCCAGTAAGAAACCTTACCTTTTCTCCTTTTGATAGTGAGAGGAATTCTATCCCCTTTCATCCAACGTTATTAACTCCTGCGATCGGCGCGGCATTAAGTATTCCTTCAGGGATAAGTGTTCTGCCAAAAGATCTAGTCAAAGGAAATTATTTTAGATGGGCAACGCGCGTTGTTTCTATGGTTGCTGTTGGTGTTATGTTCTTTGCCGCTCTCCAAACGTATCAGCTTTTTTCTAAGAACAATCAGCTTAATTTAGACCTACTTCCTGCCTCTATAGGTGCAAGAAAACTTAATAGTGTCAATGAAGAATTTTCTATTGCGGTTCAAAACCGTAATAATGTTAAGAATCAAATTGAGCTATTAGCCTATGATACGGATTATTTTGATAGGATCATTGCCATCACAAGATTTTTAAGTAACCGCCTTCCATCTGAAATTACTTTAGAAAGAATGAGTTTTCAGCAAGGATGGGAAAAAAAGTTACTCCGTAAACAAGGTAGAGCTCTGCAATCCTTTATTGAAATGGAAGATGAAGACAAGCGGATTGTAAGAATGGTTGGAAACCTAACTGCAAATCCTGCATTAAAAGATCGCTACTTTAATAATTTTCTGGAAATTTTAGAAGATTCCAAACTTTTTAAATCTGTTGATGTCATGGAAAAAGGTTCAAAAGCAGATGATGGTCCCAATAATATTCAATATGATATTAAGTGTGTTTTCTAATGAATAAACTTTTTAATAATCATTACAATTTATTTATTTCCATCTCAACGGTGACAATTTTAGCGATAGGAATATGGTACCTGACTTTATTTACTAGCCTTAAAACTGAAAATAATAAATTAGCGAGAGATTTAAAGTCTCAAAAATCTAAATCAACTCAAGCCGAAAAAACATTCAATGATTTAGCTTCAGTCAAAAGAGAATGGTCCGATTATAATTTAGATTTTGAAGATAAGATTAACAGGATTCCAGATATATCAAATCAAAAGAGAATCTTCAATGTTATTTTTGACATAATAAAAAAATCTGAAATAAAAGTAGACTCTTGGTCGCCATCAAAATTCCCTGTCGAGGAAAAAACAATATTTATCCCTGATACAAATGAGGAAATTATGATTTCCAAGTATCCAATAGATATCCAAATTATATGTACCTTCCCTGACTTTGGAATACTTCTAGAAAAGTTGAGGTCTGAAGATACGCGGCTATCTGTTTCCAATGTAAATATCATAGAAAAAGGTGGCACGGAAAGACAAACAATAAGCTTTATTATTTATACTTATTTCCAAACTGCTTTAACATTAAAAGTTGTGAATTAGAATCAAATAATATGACGAATAGATTAAAATTACTTACAACCGGTCTAGTGCTTTCCTTAATCTTTGCGGTTAATGACTACTATCAAATGTCGCAGAAACGTCCAAAGCCTAGAGTGACAACAAGAAAGGCAAAACCGAGTATTCAAAAGATTCGAAAGAAATCAAATATTTCTCGTCAAAAGAAAGTAATTGAAGAAGCCGCTAAATCAAATTTGTCTGCAATGGACACTCATGGTGAATTTTTAGAAATACCTGAAGAAATCCTTCAAATGAGCCAATGGAACAGAAATCCTTTCATTCAGAAAAAGAATTTGAAGTTGGGTAGTGAGCCTGAAATAATTTCAAATAGAAATTTAAAAGAAGAACAGCCTCGCATGGCTGATTTTGAACTGCTAAAAATAGAGTCTGTTGCAAAGCTTGATGATAAGGTTTATGTCATCATAAATGGAAATAGATATGAAGAAGGGGATCGTATTGATCGCTATATGATTGAAGATATTTATGATGATAGAGTTGTTTTTCTACTGGGAGATACTCGTGTATTAAAGGGCGTTGGTAAATAATAAAATGAAGAATCTTTTAATAATAATATTTCTTTTTTCTTCTTTTTCTTTTTCTCAAAATAATTTAAATGTTACTTCTATTACAGAGCAGAATGAAGCTGTAAATAGTTTAGATCAGAATATGTCTATTAATATGGAAAACTCTGATATAAAAAATGTTCTAATGTTAATCGGTGAACTTACTGGATTAAATATTGTTATCAGTCCTGCTGTAAAAGATACGATCACTGCTTCTCTAATTGATGTAACAGTAAAGGCTGCTCTTGATGCAATATTAAAACCAAATGGTTATAGCTACTTTTTCCAAGAAAATATTATTGTTGTGAAAGGTAGTGATACACAAATGGTTGGAGAGCTAGAAACGGTTGTAGTGAAATTAAATTATATTAATTCAAGTGATTTAATTGGCACTCTTAGTGCTGTTTTAACCCCTAGGGGAAAGGTGCAACCATTCACACCTCTTGTTTCAAAACAAAGTAATAGCGGATCATCAAATATTATTGTGATCTCTGATATCCAAGAAAATATTAATTCTGTATTGAAGATTATTGAAACTTTAGATGTTCCGATTCCAAACATAAATATTGCCATCCGGTTTATTGAAACTAATCTAGATACTCTGAGAGGCTTTGGAATTGATTGGAGTCGAACACCACTAAGCCCCGGAGAATATGGAATCCAAGATTCAAGCACTACTCTTGGAATTAGTCTGGACAATGTCACAATTGCAACACTTAATCCACTCCAACTGACAAATGCGCTAAAAATTATGCAAGCTCGAGGCCAGTCAAAGCTTTTATCAAGCCCTCAGGTGACAACTTTGGATAATCATGAAGCTGAAACGGAAACGGTAACGACTGTATATATCGAAGGAAATATTAGCAACCAAAACCAGCTAGGACAGCAAGGATCTCAAAATCAGAGTAGCTCCAGCTTAGGTAGTAATATCTTAGTAAACCAAGTCCAGGAGAAAGATATTGGCATAAAGCTAAAAGTTACTCCTAGAATAAATAATGATTCAAAAATAACAATGCTTGTTGATGCGCAAGTAGAGGCTCTTTTATCTGCTGCAGAAATTGACACTGAAAAACCTAGATCTACAAAAAGAACTGTCAAAACTCAAGTAACGGTGGTAGATGGTAATACGGCTATCATTGGTGGATTGATTGCCGAAAACACTTTAGAGTCAAAAAAGTTTGTTCCAATATTAAGTTCGATTCCTTTGTTGGGAAATCTTTTTAAATCTTCTACTATTGAGAAGGAACAACGTGAATTATTAATCTTTATTACACCAACCATAGTTGACTAATAGTTTGAAAAAGCAATTACCTTATATTTCAATCGGTTTAGGTGTCGCTTTATTTGTGGCTTTTTTAGCAGTACTTGATATCTATGATACAATTGAGCATAAATTCTTGGATATGCGGTTCAATTCAAGAGGTTTAATTGAAACGAGAGATGATATTGCAACTCTTGACATCGATGTAAGAGCTCTTCAAACAGAAGGGAAATGGGATCCATGGAGTAGAGAAAAACATATTCCTATGGTTGAGGCTGCGGGCCAACATGGGATGGATATTCTAGCTTTTGATATTTATTTTATCGAACACAGCGAAAGAGAATTGAATTATAAATCCCTTCAAAATATTTCAGATTCAGTTGTCACGATTGAATCTGTAAAGAATCTATTCCCAAATCCAGACAATGACTTAGCAAGCGCGGCAAGTAGTGCTGGAAATGTTTATTTTGCACAAAGCTTTAAGCCTCAGCCCAAAAAAAGTGAAAAAGTAAAGATTCGAACTCCAGAACAAGAAAAACGTTTGGAAGCGATGACTCGTAAAAAACTTTACAGAGAAGTTGATCCGGATGAATACAAAACTATTTTTGACTTTTATGATGGTGAATTCCCACTGGCTTCTTTTGTTGATAGTTCAGCCGGTGTTTACTTTTTTCAGGCAAAATCAGATAAAGATGGTGTAATGAGAAAATATCCTCTTATTGGTTTGTACGAGGATAAATTATTTCCATCCATATCATTATCAATTGCTTTAGATCATTATGGAACTTCTTTTAATGATGTTGAAATAGTTCCAGGAAAGTATCTTCGTTTTACCCCTGAAAAACCAGATGGGTTTGGAAGAAAAATGATTACCATACCAATCAATGAAGAAGGAATGATGCAAGTCAATTGGGCTGGTAATTGGGAAGATGCAGATGGGAATTTTGATTTAATGCATTACCCTTATAATGTTCTTAAAGACTTTCAAGAAACTGAATACAGTAATTATGTTCTTGCTGAGTTTAAAAGAATAACAAATATGGATTATGATGGAAATGTAAGAGCTGCTTTTAAACCTGCGCTTGGTTTAATTAATGCTGGTAAAAAAGATATAATGGATGCAGCAAAAAGAGCGAATCAGGTTAGTTCTATTGAAAAATGGATTCTCCAGAACCCGAATGGTACTGCAAAAGAATTTGGGAAGGTTCCGGCATTTGTATTTAATGAAATTAAAAATAATAACGTAATAGCCACAGCATTAATTGAAAATTCTGAACAGTCACTCGATGACCTTTTTCGTGAAAATAAAATAGAATTTGAAATTAGCTTAGCTGATTATTCATTTGAATCCGTCCGAAAGTTAAAAGAGGATTTTGAAAAAGAAATTGATAACACAGAGGATATTTCAAAGAAAAAAAGTTTTAAAAAGTCCTTAGCCGGTATTGCTTTAATCGAACGTAATTATCAAATAATAATTAACCTCAGTAAAAATAATTTAATTACTGAACAAAGACCGTTATTCTTCTATCCAAACTCTCAACAGCTTTATGCTGGGAGTGTTGCAAAAGGGAATGCTCGTTTAATTGTACCCTTTGAATTCTATGGGAAGAAGTTATACTACGGACTGACTGCTACTGGAACTCATGACTTAAATCCGATGCCTTTTAATCCTAGGTACCCTATGGTAGGCCTACACGCAAATGCGTTGAATACTATTCTGAATAATGATTTAATACACGAAGTTGGAAAGGCTGTTATTGTAATAGTTATTCTTGCTATCGGATTTCTACTTGCTTTTGGCATCCCAGCTCTTACACCAGCTCAAGGGGGTATTGCTACGGGTGCAATTCTCATCGGATATTCTTATCTATCTTTCTGGCTATTTTCAAATCAAAATATATGGGTTGATTTATTTGGACCCATGTTAACGCTTGTTCTAGGTTACTTGGGAATTACCGTTTATAACTATATCCAAGAAGAAAAAAATAAGCAATTTTTGAAAGAGTCTTTTGGTACATATGTTTCACCTGAATTAATTGATCAAATGTATGATAGTGGAGAGGAACCATCACTTGGAGGAGAAGAAGGGTACCACACGGCTTTCTTTACCGATATACAAAGTTTTTCTGCTTTCTCCGAAAAGTTATCTGCATCGGACTTAGTATCTTTATTAAATGAATATCTTACGGATATGACAGACGTTCTTTTAGAAAATAAAGGAACATTAGATAAATATATTGGTGATGCAATTGTTGCATTTTATGGAGCACCAATTCCAATTGATCAGCATGAATTATGGGCTTGCAAGACCGCCATTAAAATGCAAGATAATCTTGCATTATTGAGAGAAAAATGGACAAGTGAAGGGGATCAATGGCCTGAAATTGTTCATAATATGCAAAATAGAATTGGAATCAGCTCTGGGCAAATGGTAACGGGTAATATGGGTTCAGAAGCTCGAATGAATTACACCATGATGGGCGATAATGTCAACACTGCAGCAAGATTAGAATCATCGGCAAAACAATATGGGGTTTATATTCAAATTGCAGATAGTACCTATCAGGCTGTTAAAGATAAAGTTGTAGTTCGAGACCTGGATAATGTGAAAGTTATGGGTAAGAACGAGCCTGTTAAAGTATGGGAATTGATTTCTGAAAAAGGAAAAGAACCTGACATCTATAAGAAAATACTACCTGCTTATCACGAAGCTCTAGATCTTTACAAAAATCAAGAATGGGCGAAAGCTATAGAAGCTTTTAAGGCTTCTGAGAAACTTGAAGATATGTTTGGGGGAAGGAAAACTAACCCTAGCCGTATTTATATTCCTCGTTGCGAACACTACCTTGAGAACTCTCCAGGTGATGATTGGGATGGTGTTTGGACACTTACAAGCAAATAGAATAAGCTATAATGAGCAAAGGTTTTATACATAAGATTTACATCTTTCTATTTATTATATCTTTCAATGTATGTTTTGGGCAAACATTTGAATTTAGTCAAGCAGTAACCGATTCATTACCTCAAGTTAATGCTAATTCATTACAAGTTGGTGACGTGAACAATGATGGCTTCAATGATTTATTTATTTCGGGTTATGATGAACGTCGGTTTGGATTATACTTTGATGTATTAATTGGTACGGAATTAGGCGTTCTTTCTCCACTTTCAAATCTAGAAATAATTACTTACCCTGACACAATTGGCGAATTTATGGGAGGTTTAGGTAATATTGCTTTGGCGGATGTCAATAGAGATGGAAACATTGACACATATATTAACGGTTCTGCAGAATCATATTTATTGCTTAATGGATCAGATGGCTTTGAGTTTACAACTGGGCTAGAAAGCCGAAGTCTTACATACAGTCATGGGAGTTGGGGTGATGTAAATATGGATGGTACACCTGATTTATTTATGATGGGTGTTGACGAAACTCAAGATATTATTTTAAATAAATTATATTTGAATAATGGAGATAGGCTAGAAGAAGATTTTACAACAATTTTTCCCAACTTATTCAATGGTTCAAGTGCGTGGTGTGATTATGATAACGATGGCGATCCAGATTTAATTATTTGTGGACAGACAGCCAGTTCAGCATCGAGTGTTACAAGATTTTATAAAAATGAACCAACAGGAAGATTAGTTGAAGATACGAATCAAGATTTCATTGGATTAAAAGCTGGATCTTTTAAATTTTCAGATTTAGATCAAGATGGAGATCAAGATCTAATTATGTCTGGTTGGAATGTTCTTTTAAACTCAAATGTAACAAAAATTTATAAAAATGAGCCATTAGGAACGTATACTGAAATTGAGTCAGGACTAGACTTTGGTGTTAGTTATGGATCAATAGAATCAGCTGATTTTGATTTAGATGGTGATATTGATTTTATTATCGCAGGTGCAGATTCTACAGAAAACTTAGCGACGGATGTTCTAAGACTTAATGCTACTCTTGTGCAGAATAACGGGAATTTTTCTTTTACAGTTCTTCAGAATTATCAAGATGTAAGGATTGCTAATTTCATAGATGTTAATTCAGATTTAAAACCGGACCTTGTAACGAATGGTACAACTCAATTTGGTGATATTAATAGTTCATTTACTAAAGTTTATATAAATCAATCAAACTCTAATAGTTCTTCTCCAATTGCACCATCAAGCCTAACTGCATTTGCAGTAAGTAATCGAGCTATTTTTACATGGGGTTCTGGTTCTGATGAATCTGATAATTCAACTAGTTTAAGATATAATTTGAAAATTGGGAACACTGTAAGTAGATCGAGTCTGTTATCTCCTTCTATAATTTATAGAGGATCAAATGTTGGGCAACGACTTGTAAGAGAGTTCTCAAATATTCCGCATGGAACATATTATTGGTCTGTGCAGACTCTGGATGCCGCGGGAAATTTATCAGAATGGTCTGATGAAGACACTTTATTTATTTCAAGGCTTGTGACTTCAACTCAATCACTTCCAGGTGTTTATTTCTCTTCCGCAGGGTGGGCAGACTATAATAATGATAATAAGTTAGACCTAGCATTGACTGGGATTACTTTTTCAGGAAATAGTATTACAAGTTTATATCAGAACGAGGATGAACTTTTAAATCAAGATTTATCACAAAATATAGATGCTGTTTTTGGAGGACATCTTTCGTGGGTTGATTATACAAATGATGGGAATTTGGATATTTCTTTATCGGGTTTTCAAATTATAAATTTTAATGGATTTCCGGCAACCGCATTTTACAAATATCAAAATGGAACTTATGTTTTTGATGCTCAAAATAACGTTACTAATTCTATTTATGGGTACACAATGGGAATTAACGGCGGATCAAATAATCATTCTTGGGGTGACTTTGATAACGATGGAGATTTTGATTTTGTAATTGGTGGGACAGATTACTACGGACAAAGAAATCTTAAAATCTTTAAGAATGATGGTGGGAACCTTAGCCTTGATACCACTCAATTAAATTTAATTCCTCTTTTTCCATGTATGGTTAACTGGGTTGATTTAAATAATGACGGATATTTAGATCTTGTTTCGGTTGGAGCTGACTCGAATGCGGTTATAAAAATAAACACATACATCAACGATTCATCTTATGTTTTAAAGTTCTCAGATAAATGGTCATCAGAACAATATGGTGTAACAGCAGGGGCCTTTGATTTTGGCGATTATAATGATGATGGCTATATTGATTTCTCAATACTAGGCTTGAATAGTAACAGCGAGCCCGTATGTAAAATAATAACGAATTCTATAGATGGTTTTTCTAAAGAAGAAGGTCATGAATTACGAGGTTTGTTTAATGGTCGGCCAACTTGGGGCGATTATGACAATGATGGTGATTTAGATTTGTTAATATCAGGCTTATCAAGTACAGCTGATGGAGGAAGAGATCCTTTTACATCTATCTACTATCAACAAAACTCAGTCTTTTCAATTGATGAGACATTAAATATTGATTCTTTAGGATATAGTTTTACTCAGTTTGGCGATTATGATGATGATGGTGATATAGATTTATTTGTTTCTGGTTTTAATTCCAGTTCTGATGTTGTTTCAAAGGTCTATGATAATCTAGAAGCGCTAGAAAATAAAAACAATGCTCCGAACAAGCCGTATAGTTTGAATATTGACATCGATAAAAAAGATATTCATCTTTCTTGGAGTGCTCCACAAGACATTGGAACGGAAAAAGGCTTTTTTACAAAAGAAAGCGGTCTCAAATATCAAATTCAGATTGGAACTGAAAATACTAATAATCATAAAATTATTACGGGAAATTATGGGAATAATTCAATTGGTTCGATAAACCTAACTGATAAAATAGTCAGAGGAGTTCCGGAAGGAAATTATTTTTGGAAAGTAAGAGCTTCAGACCATGGATCAAGAAAATCAGATTGGTCTAATGCTGATTACTTTTATATCGATACTACACCACCTAATGTAGATACAGTTCGAGCTAATTATATTTCAGCACGAGATGTTATTTTAGTTGTGAAATTTAAAGAACAATTTTTTCTTAATGTGAATATTGACCCTTATGTTTTCGTGACGCATCCTGAAACTCCGGATCTCGATGAGGATGGAGTCACAGATTCAATTGTAGTTACTAAAGAGAGTTATAATGGTGATGAATGGACAGGATCAGTTTCTTTACCAACTGGATACAATGGTAAAACATTAAATATAAATGTTTCATCTGCTGTTGATGAGAGAGGGAATCAAATGATTCCAGAATCAATTTATAAAACTCCTGAAACTGTAATCTCTTTAAGTGGTGGCACCTCTATTAGTGAAGATGGTAATGCCTTCTTAATGGTGCCGCAAAGTGCCATTAAAACTGATGCTGAAATAACGATAAATAATATTGAAACAAGTTTAGATCTAGGGGATTCAACGTATCAGTTGAGTAATCTTTATAACATAAAGCCAAATAACTTAGAACTAGAAAAGCCAGTGGTTATTAGAATTGTACTAGGTGATTCACTAATAACAGGTTTAGATAGCATACCATTTATTGCTAGAGTTGAAGATTCAGGGGAGCTCTTATCTATAGGAGGCTCCAAGGTTACAATAAATAATCAATCTTTTTTACAGGTGCAAACTGATAAATTAGGTATGTACGGTGTCTTTGCAGGGACAATCAATACCAAGATAGATAGTCTTTCGAATGATTTAATATGCCAGCCAAGAATCTTTTCTCCAGCAGGGTCAATTTTTGAGTTTAATAAAACAAATATTCTCTATACTGTGGATCCGGATGAAAACCAAAATAACATAACGGCTAGAATATTTAACCTAAGTGGTAGACTTAAAAGAGTAATTGAGCCAGAAGTCTCTAATAATATTTCTGGTAATCAAGTCTTGGCATGGGATGGAAGAGATTTTGATGGAAAAGTGGTTAAAAGTGGTCTTTATATTGTGACGTTAGAAAAAGAAAGTACGATCTTAAAAACAACAGTAGGTGTTTTGAATAGATGAAGTATTTTTTAATTGTTTCAACACTAATATGTGCTTTGAGCAGTCAATCATATGATCAGCTCTTTTTTGGAACAAGACCTTTTGGAATGGGTGGTGCTTTTGTTGCAATCGCGGATGATGCAAATGCGATTAGTTGGAACCCCTCAGGACTACCTGGTCTACGAAGAAAAGAATTTACTTCTACTTACACAGATTTATATAACATGGGTATTTCTAAATCCTATATTGGTTTTGTTTACCCTTTTTCAGATAAAATAGCTTTTGGTCTAGACTGGGGTAACATAGGGTTTGATGATAGTGAGCTACTTTATGGTGAAAATAAGATTGGCTTTGCCGTCGGATATCAACCTTTTTCAATGTTTTCTGTTGGTATCAATACAAAGTATTTATTCCGTGACATGCAACTAAATGGAACTTCTTATGGTAAAAGTTCAGGAATTGGTTATGATCTAGGTTTTCTTTTACAGCCTCACAAAATGTTAAGACTTGGTTTCAGTCTTTATGATTTAGGTGGTACAAATGTTGACTATGAAGATAATATATCGGAAACAGTTTTAGAACAGGCTTTAAAGGTAGGTGTCGCTATTCAACCTCTAGAAAATTTGAAATTTGCATTCGATAAAAGTGATAGAAACCATTTTGGAGCTGAGTATGTTATTGCAAATAGACTCTCAATCAGGATGGGGTATCAACAAGAATCTTTTGGATCAGCAAATCTAAATATTCTTTCAGTAGGTACATCTATTAAATTCAAAAGTATAGTCGTTGAATATGGCTATGAAACTCAAAAATATTTAGATCCAATACATAGAATTTCTTTTGCTCTCCAATTAAGCCCAGATGTTGTCAGCATTACAACAACTCAAATTTCTCATAATCCAATTTTTAGGTCGTTACATCGCTATTATGAGTCCGAGCCGTTTGCTAAAATTGGAATCAAAAATATTTCAGATGAAGATTTGCCAGTAGACGTATCTTTATTTGTTCCTACAATGATGGAGAATCCACATAATCAATCTGTTATCCTTCCACCAAAATCAGATGATGAGTACGAAATTGACATTTCTTTTTCAAGTGATGTATTGTCCTCAAAAAAAGCAACATTTGATAATCTTGTTCAGCCAGAAGTTCAAGTGACGTACAAGCAGGGTGGTGAAGAAAAGCTCGCTCTTAAAAAGTTAGAATCCTCTTACGTGTTAGGGAAAGGAAAATTAACTTGGAGTAATCCGGATATGATTGCCTGTTATGTTACCCCTGCAGATGCTGTCATTGATAAATTTGCCAGAAATAATATTCAATATTACACTCCTGTGTTAAATGATTACTTCGGACGAAGTAACTTGGGAAGAGCTATTATTCTCTATGATGCTTTAGGGACTCACGGGCTGGTTTATAATATAGATTTAGAGACCCCTTTCTTAGATATTGCTGATGATAAGTCTGCATTTGACACTGTAAAATATCCTGGAGATATGTTAAGGGATAAAATTGGTGACTGCGATGATTTAACAGCCCTTTACGGATCATTATTAGCAAATTTAGGAATTGAGACCATGTTCCTAGACGTTTTTAAACCTGGAGCAGGGCACATATTTCTTATGTTTGACAGTGGTGTAAAACCCGATGATGTAGAAAAATATTTTCTTGATGCTTCAGAAGTAGTTGTTTTAAATAATAAGGTGTGGATCCCGATTGAAGCAACACTTGTGGGAAAAAGTTTTTTCTCGGCGTGGAAGCAAGGCTCCTTAAAATATAATGAAATGAAATCAGAAAACTATGTCAATGAGATTTCAGTCAAAGAAGCCTCCGCAAAATACATAGCAGGTTCCCATATTACTCCAGATGTACCATTCCCTGAAATTGAAGGTATTAGCCCTTTACTTAAAGAAGATATTAAACAGTACGGGATGTGGCTTGAGCAGATTGTTTATAAATCAGTGGATAACAGGTTAGAATCTGCAGAGGACTATTATGATGCAGGTGTTAAGTATATGGAATTTGGTAGATACAAAGAAGCAACACAAATGCTTGAAACAAGTATTAACATGAAGCCAGTGTTCCCTGATGCGATAAATACATTGGGGGTTTGTTTCACTAAAAAAGAAGATTATATCCAAGCAATTTCTTTTTATGAAAAAGCAATTGATCAATCTGGAGAGCACGCTGGCTATCTATTGAATATTGCTATCGCTCATTTTATGATGGGTAATAAAGGAATGGCAAAGCAAAAATATGATGAAGTTGTCTTAATTGATCCCGTCTTTGCTGGGAAATTAGATAAAATATTTGGTGCCGCTAAAGCAACGCTTGCTGGAAGTGCTCCTATGCCTGGACAATTAAGTATCTCTACAGACTTGGAAGACGAGTTGCAAAAAGGTTCAAGCCAAGGTCTTGTAAGCCTAGATATAAAGCCTAAAAAAATTGAAGCTAAGGATATTCCTAAAGTTTCTCATCGAAAAAGAAGAGCACGGAGTGATAACACTGTAGGTGTTACTTTTGCGAGGTTAGGAAATTACTCTATGGCAATAGATTATTTTAGAAAAGCCGTTGAACATGACTCAGAGCAATTTGATTATAAAGAAAATTTAGCTGTAGCACTTTACAGAACATATAAATACGATGAAGCAAACAACCTTTATAATGAAATAAAAAAGATTAAACCAGAAAAAACAGCGGAATTAAGTTTTATAGAAAGTATGGGGAAAATCACACCAAAGTATAATAAGTTTGATTAAATTAAAACCTAAGCTAAAGGTATAGATATGAATAGATTAATATATATTATAAGTATTTTATCATTTGGATTTCTTTATTCGCAAGATGAAGAACTAGACATGGATGCTATGTGGGATAATACTGTCTGGAATGAGATCGAAGAAGTCTCAACAAAAGAATATGAAGTAGAAAAGGTAACCACTGTCGCTGGAGTTCGTGGAGCAGAAGCAGAGGATGAAGCGCTTCATCATTTGTATTACAGACAATCCATGAAAGGGCCAAGCGAGATCCAACTCAATAAAGCTTTAGGCAAACTCTTAAATACTTTAGCTACTCTAAAAGAAAAAAAACCTGAAAATAGTAAGATTCCAGAAGTCACTCACTACGTTATTCAAATATATAAAAAATTAAATAATAATGAGAAAGCAATTGAATTTCAGACTGAGCTTTTAGCTTCCGCACCAGAATCAAAATGGGCGAAGTATTATAAATAATTATATTATGGAATTTATTAAAAGGGGTTTCTTAAACCCCTTTTTTTTTATCGGAAATCTTAAATGAAAGACATAACATTACTTGTAATGGCCGCTGGAATGGGCTCTAGATATGGTGGCCTCAAGCAGTTAGAATCAATTGGACCAAACCAAGAAACTATAATTGATTATTCAATATTTGATGCTATCCGCGCTGGGTTCACCAAGGTTGTTTTCATTATAAGAAAAGACTTTGAGATGGTTTTCAAAGAAAAAATAAGCAATAAATTTTCAGGAAAAATAAAAGTTGAATATGCTTTTCAAGATATAAATTTTCTACCAGAAGGCTATTCTTGCCCTGAAAATAGAGAAAAACCATGGGGCACTGCTCATGCAATCCTTTCTGCGCAAAATCTTATCAATGAGCCATTTGTTGTTATCAATGGTGATGATTTTTACGGAATGAATACCTTTAAAGTTGTTGCTGATTATTATAATAATGGATCGGATGGCTTCTCAATGGTCTCGTTTCAATTGGGAAATACATTATCTTCAAACGGTTCTGTTAGTAGAGGCATTTGCAATATAATTAATGATAAATTAGAAACAGTAGTTGAAACTCACGGACTTAAAAGAAGCAATAATCAAATTATTGGAGATAACCAAATAATAGTAGGCGATGCAGCTCCTGTATCGATGAACGTGTGGGGGTTTACTCCTAGGCTATTCAAATATCTTAATGTAATGTTTGTTGATTTTCTTGAAAGAGAAGGTACTCAATTAAAAAGCGAATACCTGATTCCAACCGTTGTTAATAATCTGATTCAATCTAAAAAAGAGGATGTTTTTGTTCTTAATAGTGATGAAGCGTGGTTTGGTGTTACCTACCAAGAAGATCGTGATTTTGTAATGAATGAAATTCTTAAGTTGATTAAAAATAATAGGTATCCTCAAAAAATATTTTAACCTAATAAATTAATCATAATAGGTCGGTTTTTATGAATATATCTGTTGTAATACCTTCTTTTAATAGAAAAAATACTCTCTCTAGGTCTATTGATTCAGTTCTCAAGCAAACCTATAAACCCTCCGAAATTATTCTAGTAGATGACGGGTCAACAGATGGTACAAGAGGTTTTATTCTCAGTTCGTATCCTAACATAAAATATTTCTTTCAACCAAAAAAAGGTGTTAGCTCTGCTAGAAACAAAGGAATCTTAGAATCATCCTCTGAATGGATTGCTTTTCTAGACTCAGATGATGAATGGATGCCCCAAAAGCTAGAAAAACAAAAAAAACAATTAGAAAAACATTCGGGAATATTTATTTCACATACCAACGAAATTTGGATAAGAAACGGAGTACGAGTAAACCAAATGAAAAAGCATCAGAAATATGGTGGTTATATCTTTGATAAATGTCTTGACATTTGCAGGATGTCTCCTTCATCAGTTCTAATTCATAAAAGAGTGATAAGTGATATTGGTGTTTTTGATGAAACGCTTCAGGTCTGTGAAGACTATGATCTATGGCTAAGAATAACCTCTAAATATTCTGTCCTTTTTGAAAAAGAACTTTTGATAATCAAATATGGAGGGCACAAAGACCAATTATCAAAAGTAAAAGAAGGAATTGAGCAATTTAGAATCCAATCTTTAGAAAAAATATTAACAACAAACTATTTAACGAAAGATCAATTTACAACTACAAAGAACATGCTAATTAGGAAGCTCTCCATATATTCAAAAGGTCTTGAAAAACGGAATAAATTTGATGAATTAGCATTGGTTAAAAAAAAGATTCTAAATTGGACTATTACCCAATAAATAAATTAGATTATAGATCCACTATTTAAATAATAGTAGTGTGTTAGGACTTAATTGATCCTAGTTTTTTAAAAAAATATAAAAGTATAAACTATTTTTGGAGAGTACATGAAATCTATTATTAAAGCAATTAGCTGCGCTTTTTTAATTGTTCAATTGTTACCTGCTGCAGAATGGATATCGCTGGGTTCGGATAAACCAGTAGAACCTAGTTGGGTTGTCGATAAATTGTCGGAAGACCTATTAAAAGTTTCTTTTAGTTTAGATGGTTACCATTTAGAAAATTTAAAAAATGGTAAAAATAAAATTTCATTCCCAAATAGTGTTTCAGATCTTAAGGCTGGAGCACCAGATCTTCCTCTGAATGCAAAATCAATTATTATACCAAACTTAACAAATATCAGTTTTTCAATTACAGAATCGGAATATATTGAAGTTGAGATAGATAATATTGTACCATCTAAAGGTAATCTTACCAGAAATATAGACCCTAACTCAATACCTATTTCCTACGGTAAAGAATATGAGACAGACAATTGGTATCCGCAAGACATAGTCTTTATGAGAGAACCTTATATTATGAGGTCGGTAAGAGGACAAGCCATAGTGATGAAGCCTGTTCAATATAACCCCATCAAAAAAATAGCTAGGATTTATACAAATATTACTATTTTATTAGAACCTAATAATGAAAGACCCGTTGACCCGCTCACGGATATTCCTGAAAAAGTTGCATCACGTGAATTTGAAGAAATGTACAAGAGGCATTTCATAAACTATGATGTAATGGAAAGATATGTGACTTTAAATGAACAGGGATCAATGTTAGTTATAAGCCACGGTGATTTTATCGAAGAGATGGAAACATTTGTTAATTGGAAAAACTTTAAAGGTATCCAAACAGAATTAGTTGATGTTGCAGAAATTGGAGATGTAGATCAGATTGCTCAATTTATTTCAGACCATTATTATGAAAATGGTACCGCTTTTGTCCTTCTAGTTGGAGACATTAACCAAATTGAATCAATACGAAGATCGGAGGGAGCAGGGTCGAATAGTCCATCAGATAACACCTTCTCTTTTGTTGCTGGTAATGATTATTATCCTGACTTGATGATTGGTCGTTTTTCCGGAGAAACTCCAGCACATATTCAAACAATGGTAGATAGGACGATATCTTATGAAATGAATCCAGATCCAAATGCAAACTGGTATAAAAAAGGAAGTGGTTTTGCCTCGAATCAAGGGCCTGGTGATGATAATGAAAGTGATTTAGAGCATCTTAATAATATCAGAGATCTCTTATTGGATTATACATATGTTGAAATAGATCAAGTCTATGATCCGAGTGGTACAGTAGCAGATGGAGAACTTGCAATTAATGAGGGACGATCTATTATTAACTACACAGGTCATGGATCTAATAGCTCGTGGGGTAATGGTTGCCCTATGAACAACACAAACGTTGATGGCCTAAATAATACTGGTAAATGGCCTTTTATTTGGTCAGTTGCATGTGTTAATGGAGAGTTTCACTTGGGTACATGTTTTGCTGAAACGTGGTTACGTGCAACAGATTCAGACGGAAACCCGACAGGAGCAATTGCCACGTTAATGTCAACTGTCAATCAAGGATGGAATCCTCCGATGGAAGGGCAAGATGAAATGAATGCTATTTTCGTTGAATCTTACTCTGAAAATATCAAAAGAACATTTGGCGGAATTTCTTTTAATGGAATGAATCAGATGAATGATAGTTATGGCTCTGCCGGCTATGATGAAACATTCTATTGGACTCTTTTTGGAGACCCTTCAGTTGTTTTAAGATCCGACATCCCAGAAGATTTAGAAGTCTCACATGATGAAGTCCTTTTGATAGGATCCTCTGAAATGAATGTTAATGTAAGCCAAAGTGGTGCTTTAGTTGCAGTATCTAATGATGGTCTTTTATTGGGCTCCGCATATACTAACGCCTCGGGTGATGTGAATATTTTATTTTCTAATAGCGTAGAAATCCCCGGTGAGCTTAGTATTCTTGTTACAGCGTATAATAAGATACCGTATGAATCTTCTGTGAATGTAATTGCGCCTGAGGGGGCATACATACTTGTGAATAACATAACCTTAACAAATTCAGAGCAAGAAGATCAATTATTTTTTGGTGAAACCGCACTTATTTATGCAACTATTCAAAACGTAGGGCAGGATACATCATCTGATTTAAATATTATTTTGGGTCATGAGAATGGGATGGTTAATATTGTTAATAGTGAAATTTATAATACAAGTATACCCCCGGAGTCAGAGGTGGTTATTGGACCTTACGAAGTCGAAGTTAATTGGAACTTAGAAAATGGCACCCAAGTAGACTTGGTTTTATCTGTTCAAGATGAATCTCAAACTTGGGAATATGAAACAGAGATGTTTGTTGCTGCACCTGTTTTTCAGACTCAAATGGTAAATATTATAGATAATGCGAATGGTGTTTTTGACCCAGGTGAAACGGTTACTTTAGAGCTGTCTTTAGAAAATATTGGTGGAGCACCCCTTCTAAACCCAACTTTCAATATATCAACATCTGATCCGTTTTTATCCTTAGGAGACCCTGTTTTCGACAATACATTGATATGGAATAATATTGATGGTGATAATAACATTGTTAATTTAACTATCGAAATTTTTGCTTCTTCGGATGCTCCATTAGGTCATACTTCAATTGCTGGTCTTATAATTGGATCTGTTGATAGCAATTATGAACATGTTTATCCTCTACCAATTACCTTGGGGTTGATGGTAGAAGATTTTGAAACTGCCAATTTTATGACTTATTCTTGGATGCACTCGGGTGACTCTGATTGGGTTATCCACACGGACTCTTATTCAGGTAGTTTCTCTGCTATGTCTGGTGATGTTGGGCATAATCAAAGTTCACAATTATCTATTGACATGAATATTATTTTTGGAGGAGAGTTAACATTTTGGTCTAAAATTTCTTCTGAGCAAGAGGGTAACTCCAATGATTATTTAGAATTTTTTATTGATGATCAGCCTCAAAACTTGTTAATTAGTGGAGAATCTGATTGGGCGGAATATAGTATTGATCTACCGATAGGAGAGCACTCTTTAAGCTGGGAATATACTAAAAATGATGCAACAACCTCTGGCCAAGATTGTGCTTGGATTGATAAAATACAATTTCCTCCAGGAGCTATTCCTCCTCTAAACATTAGCTTTGGAGATGTGAACAATGATGATGTTGTTAATGTCCTAGATGTTATCGTTACCGTTAACTATTTGATTGGTTATCTTCAATTTGATCAGCAGCAAATACAAAATGCAGACATGAACCTTGATGGAGCAGTATCTATAAATGATATTTTAATGATAGTCGAAAGCGCTCTACAGTAATAAAGAATTTTATCAATCCACCTTATCTTCTTTTAACTTAATTCTACAACTTTTTATTTTGAGTGACACCTTAACTACGACCTCAATTTTTATATTGGGTTGCCTACATGCCCTTGAACCAGGTCATGGTAAAACTTTTTTATTAGCCTATACTGTAGGAGGGAAGCTTGATTTTAATAAGATATTACTCCTAACACTTAGTTTATTAGTCTCTCACTTTGTGGTTCTGAGTACAATTTCTTTAATTTTTAATATTCTATTAAGTGAGTTTAAGAATGAGTTCATTTATGAGTTCGCTCATTTAATTGGACCAGTAATTATTATTCTTTTTGGCTCCTTTATTTTAGGGAAAGCCATCTATAAAAAGAATCACAATCATTCCGATGATTGTGGTCATCAGCATGGAAAAATTCCTAAGTCTACAATGGAGAGCCCAGTTGCGGTTGGCTTACTAACAGGTATGCTTCCTTGTGCTTCTTCGCTTGCCGTTGTAATGATGACAGGTATGAACGCTTCTTATGTGTCCATAATAAGCTTTATTTTTATTTATGTTTTAGGTATTGCGCTAGTTTTATTTATTGTGGTAATTGCTTTTAATTTCACAAAAAATATTTTTGCGCAAAGATTTGGATATTATTCTCAGCGTTTTAACCCAGAAATAGTAAGTGGTATTTTAATCGTACTAGTTGGTTTTATTTATTTAAGCTACAATTGGTTTGGACATGCGCATTAGGTTTTAATGGTGTTTTTCAAGTTTAATGCTTCTAAGGGCTTATTAAGTTTATTAATATGTTCCAATTTTTTATTTCCGAATCAGAAATATAAACCAATCAATAGTTCTTCTCTTAGGAGCAAAGCGATCATAGCTAACAGAATAATTAAGGCTCCAATTATTGATGGTATTTCAGAAACAGAGATATGGGGCTCATTAAAAGAAACAACAGATTTTTATCAAATTAACCCAAATGAGCTCTCGGAACCTTCAGAGCGCACTTCGGCTAAGGTTGGTTACACAGATAAAGCTCTATATATTTTATTGAAATCCTATGATCTTAAACCACAAAAAATAAAAAAAACTTTAGTTCGCAGAGATAGTTGGGTTGATGGGTTTCAAGATAATTCTGATTGGGTTGGTGTTACAATTGATTCTCGGAATGATGACTATAATGGTTATTTTTTTGGAGTAAATGCATCTGGGGCAAAAATAGATGTAGCTTTATCAGGGGATGATGAATACGATACCACTTGGGATGTTGTTTGGAACGTTGCGGTCTCCATTAATGAAGATAGTTGGACCGCTGAATTTGAATTACCATTTTCAATCTTTCAATACGGGAATTCAGATGATATGGAATGGGGTATAGAGTTTTTAAGAGGTCTCCATAGACTGCAAGAGACTATAAGTTGGCCTGGTAAGCCCAAAGTAGTAAGAGGTATAATACTTCCTTTAGGCCGTCTATTAGGACTAAATGGAATTTCCAATCAAAATCAATTAGAGCTCATGCCATATACTTTAGTTGGTATGAGTAATAAAACAAAATTTAATTTAGGTTTAGACGCACGATATAGTTTGACAACAAACTCTGTTTTAAAAGCAACGATAAACCCTGACTTTGGTCAAGTTGAAGCAGACCCCTCAGTTGTTAATTTGACTGCTTTTGAAACATTTTATGAAGAGAAGCGTCCATTTTTTTCAGAGGGTTCAGATTTTTTTAGTCAACGCATTAATTTATTTAATTCGAGGCGTATTGGAAAAACTCCAAATTTTGATGTTCCAGAAGAAGGTGATCTGAAGGATGTACCAGACTTTACAACAATTTTAGGTGCGTCAAAGATAATGGGTACTTTTAATTCAGGTATTAATTATGGCGTTATTGGTGCTATAACATCAGAAGAAAAAGCTCTCTTAGTTGATTCAACAACTGAAAGAGAGCATTTAGTTGAGCCTGAAGCATACCATTCAATTGGTAGAATAGAATTCCCAATTTTTAATAATATATCGAGATTTGGTATAATGGGAACGAATGTGTCCCGGAAAGATACTAGCGGTGCAACTGTCATAAGTGGAGATTGGGATCTTGGGTTTTTTGAAAATAAATTATTTTCAAATGGTCAGATAGTCAAAACAAAATCAAATGATATTTTAGGTAATGCACTCAGGTTTAATGTGGGTTATTTAAATCCTGTCTGGTGGAGCTTTCGCTTTTGGTATGGAGATCTAGATGATTCGTTTGAAATAAATGATTTAGGTTACTCAAGAAGGAATAATATTTCTTGGACTGGTATAATGGTAGATTTTCGGAATCAAGTTACTCGCGGAATTTTTATAAATAATAATATAAAATTTATTTATAATACTGCCAAGAATGGTCAGGGTATTAATCTAGAAAGGGAGTTAGAAGTAAAACAAAATAATCTATTAAAAAATTATTGGAAAATCAGTTTTGGCGCAGGAATAGATCTAAAAGCATATAATGATAATGACCTCTATATAGATGAAGATGCTTGGACTTATGAAGCAGAAGAGATGAGACGTCTTGGATTTAATTTGCAAACAGATCGTAGAAAAAGTGTAGTTTTGAGTTATGGAGGTGGCATTGGATATGGGAAGAATCGAGGATTTGGTTATAGAAAAGAAATGGGACTGGTCATAAAACCTTTTGAATCTTTAAATATAGAAACAGAACTCATAGAGGATTTTAGCCCAAGTGCTATGCAATATGTTGATGTGATAAAGAGTGAGATTGACACCGCAAGAGTCTATGCGGAATCGAATCTTTTAACTCGAGATGTTGCATTGCGTCTAAATTGGACATTTAGCCCAGAGATGACATTAGAGTGCTATGTTCAGCCATTTTATGCTGAGATGAATTATGAGCAGTTTTCACGTTTAACAAGTCCTCAGAGTTCGGACTTAGAAGACTATCCGTATCTAGAAGACAATGATAATCCAAATTTTAAATATTCAAACACAATTGGAACTTTTGTTTTCAGATGGGAATATAGATCTGGAAGTACTATTTATGTAGTCTATAATCTCAATCAAGAAAATTCTTACTCTTTTACGGATAGAAAATGGTCTTTATCAAATAAGAATGCTATTTACTTTAAATTAAACTACTGGTTTAAATACTAAAATAAAATGTTAGTCGAAATCCTTAAAATAATAAAAGCACTTCCTAGCCAGCATTTAATATATGGTGTTATAAGCACTGTATTATGCATTGCTGCTGCATGGGTTTATAGCAAAAGCTCAGAAAAATTAAAAAAAATTATTATTCAAGCTGTCTCATATCTTGTTATCTTTAATGAAGTTGCATTCCAAATAAATATGGTTTTTTATGGTATTTGGTCAATAAAGACATCTCTTCCCTTAGAAATGTGTTACATCTCAGCTCTATTGATACCGTTTTACAGTATGAATAATCAATCAAGGACTCTTAAAAATTGGTTCTTTTTTGCTGGTTTTTGTGGTTCTCTTTTTGCTTTTATAAACACCAATCTATCTGAGTTTGAGCAAATATACATATCTATTCACTACTTCTTTGCGCACGGGCTTGTGATTTTCATAGCTTTTAGCATTATAGTCGATGGCTATAGGCCAGTTTGGAAAGACTATTATAACGTAATAAAAAGGACTACCTTATTAGTCTTAATAATTATAATCCTAAATATTTTATTAGGTAGTAATTATATGTTCACGTTTGAAAAACCTGAAGGTATAAATTTTACTTTACTAATGCCCGAGTGGCCTTATTATTTTTTAATCATGTTGTTAGTTGGGCTGACTTCATATACCGTGATGATGCTATTTATGTTTTTACCTAAAACAAATAACGCTCATAACGATCATTAGAGATTGCATTGACAATCTTAAATTAATAGATTAGAACATGAATATAAATAACATTATAAATATAATCGGATTTCAATTATGCTGGTGGTCTTGTGTTTTATTCGCAAAAACAGATTACTATTATACTGGCCCTTTTTTTATGGCTTGCTTCATTTTTTTCCATCTATGGAAGGTATCGAAAAAGAATTTTGAGATCAAGTTAATATTAATTTTTTCAATATTAGGTACTGTCATTGATAGTCTTATTATGCAAACAAAAATTTTAAGTTATGAAGGGTTATATTCATCGGCTTTACCGATTGCTCCACTTTGGATAACTGCCATGTGGTGCGGCTTTGCTGCGACAGTAAACCATTCAATGTCATGGTTGGATAAAAAATGGTTTCTCTCGGTTATTCTTGGTGCCGTATTTGGACCGTTATCCTACATTACCGCTGCAAAATTTGAAGCTATTAGTTTATCTTCAGACATTACAATAGTTGTCGTTGTACTTGCTGTGGTATGGGGTTTGAGTATGCCTTTAATATTCTGGGTAAATGGTAAAATAAAGATTTGAAATGAAGCTTATACTTTTAAATAAACTTACTATTTTTATTTGTTTTCATGTCACTTGTTTATATGGAGAAATATCAAGTAATAAGTCTTATAATTTATTTAGTTCATTATTAGACGAAAAAGAATGGGTCTTGGATGAAAATATTGAAGATATAACTATAAGTAAAAAAGCTTTAAATAGTAAAAATATTTTTGCACTTAAAGTTGAGAAAAAAAGTTTTATTCCAATTCACACTATTCAAGAAGTTTTGAAAGATATAAATAGATATGATGAGTTTTTATCTAACTCAAAAACTGTGAAGTCACTTAGGCTAAATCATTCTGATAATTGGGTTGACGCTTATCAATATATTTCAAGTAACATACCGTTTTTAAGTGACCGGAAATATTGTTTTAGAATATCATCAGAACAAATCAATAAGGATGACTCGTTATCAATTGTACACTGGTTTCTCTTGGATCAAAATGAGTGTGATATTGTAGGTGAAATGTATGAAAATAATGCAATTTATCTTCATTTTGGAGCTGGATTATGGTTGGCCGAAAAACAAAGCGACGGTTCATCTATCATATCATATATTATTTATATCGACCCTGGAGGAGCTATCCCAACTTTTGTAATTGACAAAGCAAATAGGATAAGCGTAACAACTATTTTAGAAGATGTTCTAACAGAAGCATCCAGACGAATTAAAAAAAGAGGTAAGTAATGGGAAAAAAAATAAGCCGTACAACTTTCACTCTATTTCTTCTTTCTATATTTGGATGTTTGAATAGTAATCAGAATGGAGATAAAAGTATAATGAAAACAGTGGAATATGTAGATATTGAAAGATTTATGGGCGATTGGTACGTCATAGCCAACATTCCTACGTTTATTGAAAAGGAAGCTACTAATGCAATTGAATCGTATCGATTAGATAGTGATGGAAATATAGCCACAACTTTCACTTTTTTTAAAAAATCTTCTCCAGAAAAAAAAGTAAAATATACCCCCAAAGGTTTTATTGTCAATAAAAAAAGTAATGCAGAGTGGGCTATGCAATTCTTATGGCCTTTTAAATCAAAGTTTTTGATAATTAATTTAGATGAAAATTACCAAACTACCGTTATTGGTCACCCAAGTAAGAAATATGTTTGGATTATGTCACGGAACCCCATAATTGAAGATAAAAAGTATAAATCTATATTGGATTTTCTCTCATCTATAGGATATGATATTGCAGAAATAAAGGACGTCCCCCAAGATTGGGATTAACCATTTCAAAGTCGTAAAGATATAAACTATGAAAATTGCAATTATAGGTTCAGGTATTTCAGGGCTTACATCTGGGTACTTATTAAGTCGAAAAAACAATGTTACTGTATTTGAAAAAAATAATTACATAGGTGGACATACCCATACTCATTCATTAGAATTTGAAAATAGAACTTATTCTGTAGACTCAGGGTTTATTGTTTACAATGAGAGAACTTATCCAAACTTTATTAAAATTTTGGATCAATTGAATGTAAAACGCCAAATAACTAGAATGGGATTTAGTGTTAAGTCAGAAATACATGATTTAGAGTATGCCGGACATTCTTTAAATGGTCTTTTTGCTCAAAGATCTAATTTAGTAAAACCATCATATCTTAATATGCTTAGAAGTATGTTAAGGTTTAACAGGCAATCAAGAAAAGATTTAGCTATGTTAAGTCCGCACTTAACACTCGGCCATTACCTAGAAAATAATAATTACCCTGAAACGTTTATAAAAAATTTCATTATCCCGATAGGAGCAGCGGTATGGTCAACTAAGCCTACTGACATGATGGATATGTCTGCGATCTTTTTTATTAGGTTTTTTGAAAACCATGGAATGCTCCAAATAATTGACCGTCCTAAATGGTGGGTAATTAAAAATGGTTCTAAATCTTATGTAAAAAGTATTACCAAAAATTTTTATAGTAAAATTAGATTATCTACTCCTGTTGTAAATGTTGAAAGAGTGGATGGTAAAGTTAGAATCAGTTCTGGAAGGAATAAGGTTACAGAAGAGTTTTTTGATGCAGTTATCTTTGCAACTCATAGTGATCAATCTTTAAAGTTATTAAAAGATCCTTCAAACCTTGAAAATGAAATTTTAAGCTCAATACCTTATCAAAATAACAAAGCTATTTTACATTATGATGATTCAATCTTACCTAAGAGAAAAAATGCATGGTCAAGTTGGAATTATTTATTAGATAGAGATGAGAATCAGCCACTCTCACTTACCTACAATATGAATATTTTACAGGGAATAGATTGTAAAAGAACCTTCTGTGTTTCCCTTAATAGTGAGAAGTTAATTGACCCTAAAAAAATCCTAAAAACGCTTGATTATGATCATCCTTTATTCAATATTAAAGGTCTAGAAGCTCAAAAGCGAAAGCATGAGATCAGTGGGATTAATAATACTTATTATTGCGGTGCCTATTGGAGGAATGGTTTTCATGAAGATGGTGTTGTGAGTGCATTAGATGTTTGCGCAGATTTTGGTGAATTTTTATGAGTCTTTCATTAAAAAGTTATTTATATACAGGTACAATACAGCATAAAAGGTATACACCCGTCAAGCATTTTTTTACTTATCCTTTATTTTTTGCTTATATAGACCTGGATTCTATCAGTTCAACATTAAAAAAATCATGGTTTTGGAATATTAATAAACCTGCAATTATATCATTTAATCGAGAGGATTATCATGGAGATAAGAATACTGATTTATCATCATCTGTTCGTGATACAATTCTTGAAAAAACAGGAACCAGGCCAAATGGCCCCATTAGACTTTTAACCCACTTGAGGTATTTTGGTTATTGTTTTAATCCTGTTAGTTTTTATTATTGTTTTGACAGTGAAGATAAAGAGTTAGAAGTTATTTTAGCAGAGGTTACAAATACTCCATGGAAAGAAAGACATGCCTATGTTATTGATAAAAAATCAAAAAAAGAGGCTCTGGCATTTGATATTGATTTAGAAAAAAAATTGCATGTAAGCCCTTTTTGGGGGATGGATCATCGTTATAAATGGATGTTCTCACCTCCGGAAAAAAAGCTATTAATAAATATGAAAAATTTTAAAGAAGAATCAAAAGTTTTTGATGCAACTTTAAAGCTAGACCGTCTACCCTTAACTAGAAAAATGCTTTTAAAACAGATAATTAAGTTTCCTTTTATAACGATTGTAGTTGTAATGAGAATTCATTTAAATGCAATTTTACTGTGGGTTAAAAGAGTTCCTTTCCATGTACATCCAAATAAAATACAAAATGAGAATAAATAAGAATTATGAACCAAAATTATCAAATAAAAGAATTAGCAGATTCAGTTAGCTCTTCGAAAAAGAGTACTTTATTATCTTCTGTTTTCAAAAAGGCTCTAATTAAAAAATTTAAAAATATTGAGATTGGGTTTATTGAGCTAATTGATAAAAATAATAAATATTATTTTGGAAAAAGTTCTGATAAGCTAAAAGCCTCTATTACTGTTAATTCCCAAGAATTTTATGTTTTTTTAGGTAGTGGTGGAACTCTTGGGGTTTCAGAATCTTATATGGCAGGATATTGGGAGTCCGACAACTTGGTAGCTCTTTTGCAAATTGTTTTGAAAAACAGACCAGTTCTAGAATCTCTTGATTCAGGTATTGCCAAGCTAATTCAGCCAATAAACAAAAAAATTCATAAAAATCGACAAAATACTTTGAAAGGAAGTAAAAATAATATTCTAGCTCATTATGATTTGAGTAATGAGTTTTATAAACTTTGGTTGGATTCAACAATGACTTATTCTTGTGGTTATTTCAAAAATACCCAATCTACGCTGAAAGAAGCTTCTATTGAAAAAATAGATAGAATTTGTCGGAAATTAGAGTTGTCTGAAAGTGATACCCTACTAGAGATCGGAACAGGTTGGGGCAGTTTTTCTGCTTATGCAGCGGAAAATTATGGTTGCAGTATTGTAACCACTACGATTTCGGATGCTCAATATGAATACGCTGAATCACTTTTTAAAAAGAAAGGCTTAGAATCTAAAATTAAATTAATCAATATGGATTACCGTAAATTAGAAGGTCAATATGATAAAATAGTTTCCGTAGAAATGATTGAAGCTGTTGGGTACCAATACATTCCAGAGTACTTAAAAAAAATTAACTTATTATTAAAACCAAACGGAAAAGCTGCGATACAAGCTATCACATATAATGACCAGAATTTTGATACTTATAAAAATTCGGTTGACTTTATTAAAAAATATATTTTCCCTGGTTCATGCCTAGTGTCACTTGCTCAAGTAATAGATGTATTAAAAGTTTACACCGACATGGCTCTAGTTGATATGGAAGATATTACTATTCATTATGCAGAAACCTTAAAACAATGGCGAGGAAACTTCCTAGAGGTTATCCCAGAAGTTAAAAAATTAGGATTTTCAAATTCGTTTATTAAAATGTGGGAATTTTATTTTGTTTTCTGTGAGGCTGGCTTTCTAGAGCGTAATATAGGAGACATCCAAATGATTTTAGCAAAAAGTAACACAAGAGATATAAGGATTAATTATTAATTATGGTAAAAACGTTAATTCAATTGGCTGAAAAAGGTTTAATTCCTGATTTTTTAATTAGAATTGGAATTAAAAAGTTATCCAAAGTTCGTCTTGATTGGGCTAAAAACTCTACTCCAGGTCAAGTTGCTAAAAGGCATCAAGATTGGGTTGAGACGCTTAAAAATAGTCCAATTGCACTGGTGCCAGAAAAAGCGAACGAACAACATTATGAGGTGCCTCCATCTTTTTTTAAGTATTGTTTAGGTCCTAATCTAAAATATAGCTCGGGCTATTGGCCTAAAAATGTTCATAGTCTAGAAGGCTCTGAGAATGCGATGTTAGAACTAAGTTGTGAGAGAGCTGAAATTAGAAATGGTCATAAAATTTTAGAGTTAGGCTGTGGCTGGGGCTCACTTACATGTTTTATGGCTATGAAATATCCTGAAAGTCATATCACAGCGGTTAGTAATTCGAAAGATCAAAAGAAGCATATTCTAAAAAGATGTGCAGAAAATCAAATTAAAAATGTTGAAGTGATTACCGCTGATATGAATGATTTTGATATTAAAGAAAGTTTTGATAGAGTTGTTTCAATCGAAATGTTTGAGCACATGCGCAACTATAAAGTCTTATTGTCTAAGGTCGCTGGTTTTTTAAAAAGTGGAGGTAAGGTTTTTATTCATATCTTTACACATCAATTTTTAGCATACCCATTTGAAGATCAAGGTGATGGTGACTGGATGGCTAGAGAGTTTTTCAGCGGTGGAATGATGCCATCACATAACCTTCTGTTGCACTTTCAAGAGGATGTAAAAATTGATTGTATTTGGAGATTATCAGGGACTCATTATGAAAAAACCTCTTTAGCTTGGTTGAAAAAGATGGATAAGAATAAAAAACAAATAATTAAGATATTCAACAAAACTTATGGAGAAGATCAGGCCCAACTTTGGTTTCAAAGATGGAGAATTTTTTATTTATCATGTGAGCAACTTTTTGGATATGAAAATGGAACTGAGTGGGGTGTTTCGCATTACAGGTTTGTAAAAAAATAAATTGGATTAACATATATGTATATTTTACTTTTCATATTTTTTCATTGGTATTTCTCGCTGTTCTTTCAGACATTTTTTTTACATAGGTATGCTTCTCATAATATGTTTAAAATGAATATGTTCTGGGAAAAAGTATTTTTCTTTTTTACTTTTATTTTTCAAGGATCCTCGTTCCTTAACCCTGCTGCATACGCGATAATGCATAGGCGTCACCACTCTTTTACAGATACAGAAAAAGACCCTCATTCACCTTTATTCATTAAAAACATTATTTTATTTAATATTGCAACAGCGACGAGGTATAGAGAATTAGTTGAAAAGATCAATCAAGGAAGAATTAAAGAAAAAAATTTACCAAGATGGCCTTTCCTTGAAAAATTAGGGGAATCATTACTGATAAGAGCTCTTTTTATTCTTATTTATTTTAGCTTTTACTATTCATTTACGACTGCCTCCTGGCAATATATATTTTTACCTCTAAATATTTTTATGGGGCCGCTTCATGGATTTATTGTGAACTGGTTTGGTCATAAGACGGGGTACAGAAATTTTCCTGAATTAGAAGATAATTCAAAAAACTCATTGCCAATAGATTTTTTAATGATGGGGGAGTTATATCAGAATAATCATCACAAAAAGCCAAATGATATTAATTTTGCTAAACGTTTATTTGAAGTAGACTTTGGATTTTTAATATCAGAATTATTTAAAAAGATGAGGATAATATATTGAAAGTAATTAATCATAACCCTAAAGACTATTTAGCTATAAGTTTCATTTTTTTTATTTCTTGCTTACTCTCTTACGGAGTAGGATTTGAAATGCCGACATATTCTGGGTTTCCCATTATTTTCATCTGTATGGTGTTTAGTTTTTTAGTTCATTGGATTGCTTTTATCCCCTCATATTTTTTTAAGACTGAAAAATTTTATGATATTTCAGGAACATTAGCATATTTGATTGTCATAGGTTCCGCAACACTTTTAACAAAAAAATTATCGGGAGAACAATTTTTTCTTCGATCGTATATTATCTCAATATTAGTAATTATTTGGGCCTTGAGATTAGGGCTATTTTTATTTATTCGCGTTTTAAAGAATGGCGAAGACCGTCGTTTTAGAGAGCCAATGAAATCATTTTCTAAATTTCTTCTATGGTGGAGTATGTCAGCATTATGGGTCTTTCTCACAACGCTTAATGCGGTTACTCTTATAATTAATAATTATAAAATAACTTATGATTATTTTTTCTTTATTGGTATTTCACTCTGGATTTCAGGTTTCATTATTGAATTAATCTCAGATGAGCAAAAAAGAAGGTTTAAAAAAGACGATAAAAATAAAGAATTATTTATTTCTTCAGGCTTGTGGAGCTTATCTAGGCATCCAAATTATTTTGGAGAGATAGTGATTTGGATAGGTGTTTTCGTCATATCAATACCAGCATTACATGGAATGCAATTCTTAAGTATTCTATCACCTATTTTTGTCTACTTTTTGTTAACCCGAATCAGTGGTGTCAACCTACTTGAAGAAAGAGCGGATCTCAAATGGGGAAATTTGGAAGGTTATAAGCGTTATAAAAAAAATACCTCCATACTCTTCCCGTATAAATCATAGTATATGTCAAAAAATTTAAAGTTAATATTAAATTTTTTTATTTTTACAAACTTATCACTTAACCATCTTATGGCAATTGAAACACCGAAATATAGGTTACTAAAAAAAGATAATAAAATTCAAATAAGAGATTACGAATCAGCTATCGTAGCTAAGACTTATGTAACTGATAATTTTAAAGAAGCATCGTCTACTGGTTTTAGGCGAATTGCTAATTACATTTTTGGTGGAAACAGTAAGGGCAAAAGCATTTCAATGACTGCGCCAGTTCTAGTCTCTAAAGATAATGATACTAATAAACATGAAATCCTCTTTTTTATGCCTCGTGAATATAAAATTGAAACATTACCCAAGCCTTCTCTAGAAAGCGTAGTCGTTGAAGATAGGTCTCTAGGGAAAGTAGCATCTATAAGTTTTGGGGGCTGGGCAACTGAAAAGAATATTCTCTACAATAAGGAAATATTAAAAAAATATCTAAAGAAAAATAGTTATGAGATTTTAGATAATTTTATGGTGGCACAGTATAACTCTCCTTGGGCTATTCCTCCTTTTAGGAGAAATGAAATCCTTGTGAAAATTAATTAAACTCAATTAAACTTATCACCTAATTAAAAGGATAATTAAAATGCTAATAAAAATAGAAATCCTAATTGAAGCATTAAAAATAGTAGCTGCAGTCGCTGTTTTTTTTGTTTGGGTTGTTAGATATGATAATATAAAAAAAGAGTTTGAGAAGTTTGGTTTTCCAAGCTGGTTTAGAGATATGATAGGTATCCTTAAAATATCATTTACATTTATGCTGCATTCAGCTAATAATTATACTGTCTTATTAGGCTCTTTTGGGATTGTATCTCTGATGATTGGAGCAATTCTTACACATGTTAAAATAAAAAATCCAATAACAGAAATGTTTCCTGCAATATCAATGTTGTCCATAGGGATCCTTATATTATACTCGAGCCTATAATTTAGAATAAATCGCTCAAATCGCTCAAATTTTATTTGCTTACTTTCTCTAGCTTTTATATATTTTTATATTAATAATTAAGATAAAATATGACTTTTCAACAAAAAGTAGTACTAAATAATATTCAGCCCTTAGACGTAATTAGATCTTTTCATAATCATAATTTTGTGGAATTTTTAATCAGTGGGCAACCGGTAAAAATTAACTCTTGGAAAGGCATTGACGATAATAAAAAAGCCTCTTTTTCATTCTGGTTTTTTGGTTGGAGAAAGATGAATGTTATTCATAAAAATTATCATGTCTCTAGGGATAACCTCAGTTTTGAGGACTGTGGTACTGACTTACCTTTTGGGCTCTTAGAATGGAAACATGAACATGTTGTTAGGCCTTACGGAAATGGGTCAATTATCGAGGACAATGTTACGATGGATAGGTCTTCATTTGTTAAAAGAGTCTTTATTTACCCAATTATGTTGTTCCCAATTTTTATTAGGCGCATCACTTACAAGATTTGGTTTTATTTTTTAGAAGGAAAAAAATGGAGTTCATTTAAAACATCATGAGACTAACACTTAAAATTTTCACTTATCTTATATTTATAGTCCAGATATTCTCGAAGCCTGAGTCAGGAGAAGGAGTCTTGAATGATACTTGGAGATCTGAAAATAATTCTAAATACAAAGTCTGGTTTCAAAATTGGTCAAGTTACACAAGATTATTCATTACTATTAATGAAGATACTTTATCAGTTCAAGCTAACAAATATGCGGTTACCAATAAAGAAAAGCCTTACTTATTTCCGGCAACTTTCAGTCAAATACTTAAAAGGCAGATTATAGGTAACATAGATTGGGAGGACAACATTTCTTGGGAAGACGGACACGTTAATACCTTTACCTACATAGTTGATCGGTCAAATCCTAAAATAGCTCTACCTGTTAAGTTTGAAGGTATTGCAGTCCTTGAAAATGGAAAGCTACGTCTAGAGCTTATCTCGAGCCGTGATTTAAAATACCACATGCAACTAGTTCCAACATCTGTAGAATAAATTTGTAGTTTCTATTGAAAAAAAAATATTATAGTAGTCCTATTGTTACACTTTCTGAAGAAAATCTCAAAACCAAAAATAATAAAAGTAAAAATGTTGTAACACTAGATGCTCCTGATTGGGTCAACATAATACCGATCACGGCTTTTAATGAAGTTGTTTTTGTTGAGCAGTTAAGGTATGGAACGGGAAAAGTTACTTTAGAAATCCCTGGGGGAATGGTAGACAGTGGTGAAACAAATCAAATGGCCGCAGAAAGAGAGTTGCTCGAAGAAACTGGTTTCCAGGTAGAAAATGTTATTGAACTTGGTAGCTTATCTCCAAATCCCGCCTTATTCACAAACAAAGTAACTAGTTATGTAGGACATAGTGCCAAAAAAAATAAAGATATTTCTTCTAATGATAAAAATATTAAGGTACATCTAATTCCAATAAAAGATGTTAATCTATTAATAAATAATGGTGAAATAGATCACGCCCTAGTCGTTGCAGCCTTTTTCCTGTTTAGGAATAGAGGGTAAAACGCTCAAAACGCTTAAAAATCCTTGACACTTATGTCCCTTATCTATTATATTTGATCAAGATAAAGGAGTTCTTATGAATATTTTACAAGCAGTATCAGAAGGTGCAGATTTAAAACATGCCAATGAGAGGCGTGAGGTTAAAAATAACTTTGACGCACGGAAAGCAGATCAAGATTTAAGAGCTTGTCCTTCGTGCAAAGCAGTCTGGGAGATTATGGTTTTTAATCAAACAATTGATTATAAATATTATCACAATTTTCCAAGATATGGTAAAAAGAGAGGCGTCTGTCCAAGCTGTGCAATTAGAACTAAGAATAAATATTATCACAATTCAGAAGTGCTAGATCCTTCATGAGCTTATCTTTCATAGATCATATTGCAATAGAGTCTACCGACATTCCGAAATCAGTTGCATGGTATTCCAATAAATTTGATTGTGAAATAAAGCATCAAGATACTACTTGGGCACTTTTATCGTTTCAAAATATATCCGTAGCTCTTGTAACTCCCGGTGATCATCCTCCACATTTTGCAGTATATGATAAGAAACTCGGAGCATCAAAAAATTTACAAATTCACAGAGATGGAATAGGGTATAAATATGATAAAGACCCTGACAAAAATGTAGTAGAATTGATTGATAGGAAAACATAATTGTGGCAAGCGTTCAAGTGGTGATGGAAAAAAATTATTGTATTGTTTCTGCCTTCGATGAAGATGCAAACGATTTAGCTGAAAAAGTTCAACATTTGCTTTCGGATGGTTGGTCAATCTCAGGTGGAATAGCCTCCCTGAATAGTAAGCTGTATCAAACATTAGTAAAGGGTATCTAATGAATGTATTAATTATTGGTGCTTCTGGTGGCATTGGAACTGTACTAGTTGATGACTTAGTAGACCTTTCCTTCAATCTCCTCCTTGGTTACCGGTCAAATAAGCCGGTAATCAAATCTACTGAGTCACAGCTAGTCAATGCTGAAAGTTTTCAAGACGTCCACAATTTCGTTCAGAGTGGATTAGAAAAATTTGGTAGGGTTGACGCAATTGTTAACTTGCCTGGAAATTTAATATTAAAACCCGCGCACCTCTGTTCAGAAGAAGAATTTTATGATACGGTCAATAAAAATTTGAAATCAGCTTTTGCTGTTGTGAGAGCTGCTGGGTCCCTCTTGAAAGACTGTTCAGTAGTTTTATTATCTACCGCTGCAACAAATATAGGTTTAGCGAATCATGAACTAATATCGAGTGCGAAAGCCGGAGTAGAAGGCCTAGCTAAATCTGCTGCAAAAACTTACGCACGCAAAAATCTTAGGTTTAATTGTGTAGCTCCGGGTTTAGTAGACACTCCGCTGTCTTCTAGAATTACAAGTAATCCCATCGCACTCAAATCAAGTCAAAAAATGCATGCTCTTGGTAGGATAGGTAAACCTAGTCATGTAAGCAACATGATAAAATTTTTAATTAAATCCGAAAATGATTGGATAACAGGCCAGAACTTCGTTGTTGATGGTGGATTATCTTCTACAAAATAATAAGTAAAGGAAAATAAGATGAAAAAAGTAGCACTAAGAAAGAACAGGTTTGAAAAGTCAGAGTTCAAAGAGACCGAATGGACAAAAAAGTCTAAAAATCTGGGTGAATATGTATTTAGAAGAATTTCACTTGACCAGTCAGACAAATCTCTGCAGGAAGTAAGACCAAGACATATACTAAGCAAGCTCATAATTGGCAGTGGTGAAATACAGAATTACGTTTGTGACTACCTTGCAATGGTTGAGCAACAAACTGCGGGAAGTGCTAACTATTTAAATATGGATAATGCACCAAAAGATTTCAAAAATCTCCAAAAGAGTATAGTTGTTCCACTTTCATAGTGAACATTAATTCATTCTATCACAATTACATCAAAAGGTATATTATGTTAGCCTCTATAGCCACTATGGCTTCAGGTGCGGTCTCACTTTTATTTTCTAAAAGTACTATTGTTGCTGAACCAGGGAAAATATCACAAGCCTCATTTTATGATATAGATATTGAGTTAAATAACGGAGAAAATTTTTCTCTAAGCAATTTAAAAGGGAAAAAAATAATGATAGTTAATGTTGCCTCGAAGTGTGGTTTTACGTCACAATATTCAAAGCTCCAAGAGCTATACAAAAAAATGGATGGTGAACTTGAAATTATAGCAATACCTTGTAATGATTTTGGAAGACAAGAGCCTGGATCTGCCGAGCAAATTAAAACTTTCTGTGACCTAAACTATAATATAACATTTCCAATTGCTGCAAAACAAAGTACGAGAGCAGACAGTCAGTTGTATGATTGGCTTTCAAAACCTTCAAAAAATGGTTGGAATGATAAACTACCTTCTTGGAATTTTTGTAAGTATCTCATTGACGAAAAAGGTGAGCTCACACATTTTTTCAAGAGCAGTGTCAGCCCTTCAGGAAAAGAAATTTTATCAGCATTAAAATAAATTAATTCTTATTATAGATAAATATTGAAAAAGCAGTTCCTTCCAGAAAAAAAATGCCCAGTTTGTGGCTTTAATTTTACTTGGAGAAAGAAATGGAAACTGAATTGGGAATCAGTTAGATATTGTAGTAAAAAGTGTAGTTCAAATAGAAATTAAATTTTACAATGAAATTTACTTTAATCTATCCAAATCAATTATTCTATAATCACCCTGCTATTAGCAAAAATCAGCAAATTGTTCTAGTTGAAGATCCTCTTTTTTTTGGAGATACTCAATATCCTCTTAAGTTTCATAAAAAAAAAATAGTGCTTCATCTCGCTTCGATTGAATCGTTTAAAAAAGAATTAATTGATAGAGGCTATAGTGTAATAAAATATAATTATTCTGATTTAATTGAGAAAAATCACAACATAAAATTATTAAAATCTCTGAAAGCAACAGAGATCTCCCTAGCCAGAGTAGTGGACTATACCCTAGAAAAAAGACTAGTCAAAGCAGCAAAATATCTCAAGATTAAAATTAATTGGTTTGAAACTCCAGGCTTTTTTCTAAATGCTGAAGAAGTAGTCGAAAATTTTGGTAAGAAGAAAAAATACTTAATGAACAGTTTCTATATCAATCAACGTAAAAAACTAAATATTTTACTAGACGATAATTATAATCCAATTGGAGGAAAGTGGAGTTTTGATTTAGAAAATAGAAAAAAGCTTCCAAAGAATATTGTTATTCCAAAAATATCACAAATCTGTTACAAAAAAAATGAAATTGAAAAATCTATCAAAACTGTAGAAGATATTTTTTCTTCAAACTTAGGTACTGTAAAGAATTTTAACTTTCCAATTTCTAGGTTACAAGCTCAAAAATCATTTAGAGAATTTTTAGAAAAGAGGCTTCATTTATTCGGCGTGTATGAAGATGCCATCGCAAAAGAAAATAATTTTGTTTTTCATAGTATTATTACCCCGTACTTAAATATTGGCTTGATTACTCCAGATGAAATAGTTAGTGAAACTTTAGAATATGCGAATCAAAACGAAATTCCTTTGAACTCTTTGGAAGGTTTTATACGTCAAATTATTGGTTGGAGAGAATTTATAAGAGGTATTTACACTACAGATGGAGTAAGACAACGTAACGGTAATTTTTGGAAATTTAATAGAGAAATTCCCAATGCTTTTTATACTGGAGATACAGGGCTCGATCCTCTGGATAATACTATTAAACATTGCCTTGAAAGTGGATATACACATCATATAGAAAGACTTATGATATTAGGTAACATTATGGTTTTGTTGGGGATTAAGCCGGAATCAGTCTACAATTGGTTTATGGAGATTTTCATTGATTCTTATGACTGGGTAATGGTTCCCAATATATTTGGTATGAGCCAATACGCAGATGGAGGGCTCATGTCTACTAAGCCGTATATTAGCGGAAGTAATTATATTTTAAAAATGAGTAACTATAAAAAAGGTGAATGGAGTGAAACATGGGATGCTTTATACTGGAATTTTATTAATAAGAACAGAGAGTTTTTCAAAAAAAATCCGCGAATGAGCATGATGGTTTCTATGTATGATAGGCAAAAACTAGATAAAAAAAATCGAGATGCTTATATCGTAAAAACTTTTATAAATTCACTTTTCTAGAGTTGATATCAAAGAATTTCTATGAATAGATTTTCGTCACCTACAACAAGAAAGTTCAAAACGCTCATTTTGCATTTTAATTATAATTATTTTATACGTATATTTATATAATGAGATATCTTAATTCAAATGATGTTGCCGAAATCCTCGGAGTAAATATATCCACACTAAAAAGATGGACTGAAAACAAAACTATTCAGTGCACTAAAACTGCTGGAGGTCATAGAAAATTCACAATGCAGCATATTAGAGATTTTTATAAGTCAAATAAAGATTCTTCTAAAAATCTTGGTCTTGGTCTAGAAAAACTCAAGCATAAAAGAATTTATGATTTAATAAATAGGGCTAAATATAAAGATTTATCAGAAATATTAGCGGATTCAAGCATTGAGTCCGATGAGTTAAGTGTCAATACCATCATTAATGGGCTCTTTATGAAAGGAGTTGCTGTCGAAATTATATGCGATGAAATTGTAGAACCCGGTAGTATAATTGTTGAAAATGCCCTTAGGAATGATTATTTAAGTCATGCAGAAGCCTTTATTAGTAGAAAACTAATTACTCGAAGTGTAGAAATTTTGAATATTAGCAAACCAAATAACACAGATAATACTCGTTCTGTATTATGTATTAACTTCGAAGACAACCTTCCTGATTTAGGTGTAGTTATGTCGGAAGCCGTTCTCCGGCATTCTGGATTTAATGTTTTTAATACTGGTTCCCATGCTGAATTAGGAAATTTAGAAAAAGTAGTAGAGAATAAATCAATAGATTTAATTCTATTTTATTTGTGTAACATGCAATGTTGCATGGCGACCGTTGAGCAAAATATGAGTAAAACTGAAGATCAAATCCTTAATATATTCTCACTTGTTAATAGTATGAAAAACACCAAAGTTATATTTGGAGGCTCAGGATTGAGTCTTATGCCAAGCCTTCATGGAAAAATCGATTTAACTTTTGATACTTTTTTAGATCTTAAGTCGCTAGTCAAGAGCGTTTCCTAGAAAACTTTATTATCTATTTTTGAGCAGGATTAGATTACTTAAAAGTGGCCAGCACTCGGGGCAAGCAGTCTTATACTGGATGGTCCGAGATAAAAGAGCCTCGGATAATCATGCTTTAATCACTGCCCAAAAAATAGCACTGAAAAATAAAGCCTCGTTAATTGTATGTTTCCAGTATGTAGGTGAATTTAAAAAAGCAAATCTAAGACAATATGAATTCTTATTTAAAGGTCTAGAGGAGACTTCTAATAATCTATCTAATTTGAATATAGACTTTCATTTATTGCAAGGAGCTGCAGAAGATGTAATTCCAAAAATAATAAACCAACTGTCTGTTGGCTCCATAGTTACAGATTACAGTCCTCTTAAAGTTTATAAAAAACGGTTAAAAAAAGTACTTGATAAAATTACTATTCCTATATGTCAAGTAGACTCCCATAATATTGTTCCAGTATGGGTTGCCTCTGAAAAAAAAGAGTTTGCAGCTCACACAATCCGAAAAAAGATTCATAAAAGACTAGACGAATATTTGACAGATATACCAGAGTTAGTAACCCATCCTTATAATCCAAAAAATAAATCTGAACCTATTTCATGGTCTTCATTGTACAAAAATTTAACAATTGATTCCAAGATTACTTCAGTCAGTTGGATGCAACCAGGGGAAGAAAAAGCAAAAGAAAGGTTGAACTACTTATTAAAGTCATTAAAGGATTACCATATAAATAGAAATAACCCAAATTTGAATGCACTAAGTAATTTAAGTCCATACTTTCATTTTGGGCATTTATCACCACAAAAGGTTGCTTTCGAAATTAAAAGTTCTTCTCTACCTGAAGAAGATAAAAATGTATTCCTTGAAGAAATGATAATTCGAAGAGAATTAGCAGATAACTTTTGTGAATATGAAAGTAAATATGATTTCTTCGAAGGGTTCCATCCTTGGGCTCAAAAAACATTGAATGAACACAGAAACGATGAAAGAGAGTATCTTTATCCGGCAGAGCAATTTGAGGAGGGCGAGACGCATGATCCTTTATGGAATGCAGCTCAACTCCAAATGGTTAAACTTGGTAAGATGCATGGTTATATGAGGATGTACTGGGCAAAAAAAATATTAGAATGGACACCAAGCCCAGAAATTGCTATGCAAATAGCAATTGACCTCAATGATAAGTACGAATTAGATGGAAGAGATCCCAGCGGATACACTGGAATAGCATGGAGTATTGGAGGTATTCATGATAGAGCATGGTTTGAGAGACCTGTTTTTGGTAAAATACGATTTATGAATTTTAATGGATGCAAATCAAAATTTAATGTAAAGCAATATATTGAAATGCATAGTTGAAGATTAGACTCCAATATAAAACATAACGGTTCATTGTGGAAAAAAAAGAAGACTCAATTAAATTTTGGGAGAATAAATACGCTCTTGATAATACAGGTTGGGATTTGAATGGTCCAACTCCTGTTTTTGATAATATTTCAAAAAATATAAAGAAAGGTAAAGTTTGTATTCTTGGATGTGGGCGTGGTTATGATGCTGTCATGTTTGCAGAAAGAGGTTTTTCTGTTACTGCAGTAGACTTTGCGCCTAGTGCTGTGGAAGCACTGAATAACTTAGTTAACAAGAAACCAAAAAATTTAACAGTACTCCAGAAAGATATATTTAGTCTTGAAAATAACTATTTTGAATATTTTGATTATATAATAGAGCAAACTTGCTTCTGCGCAATACATCCAAAACGAAGACCTGACTATGCGAGGCTCGTTACTAATATTATTAAGAAAAATGGATACTTAATTGGTCTTTGGCTTCCTCTAAATAAAAAAATAAAAGAAGGAGGTCCCCCCTATGGAACCACAATTAAAGAGGTTAAAGCCCATTTTACTAAAAAGTGGATTGTTGATAGAGAAGAATTTTCTGAGTTCTCAATTCCTTCAAGAAAAAATAATGAAAAACTAATTATATTTAAGAAAATATGACCAATAATTTTTCTTAATTTTATTTATGAATCAGGATTTAATTTTAGCAAAAAAGGCTGCGATAGAAGCTGGAAAAGTAATTCTGAAATATTACAAAGCTGATTATGATATTAAAGAAAAAAGTTATCATAATCCTGTAACTACTGCTGATCATGCTTCAGATAAAATACTTAAGTTAATATTAACGACTGAAAGACCTAATTATGGTTGGCTTTCTGAAGAAACAGTTGACTCACCAGCGCGTCTTTCAAAAGAAAAAGTTTGGGTTGTTGATCCAATTGATGGAACAAAAGAATTTATTGAAGGAGTCCCTAATTTTGTAGTTAGTATAGGATTAGTCAAAAATGGGTACCCTATATTAGGTATTTTGTATAATCCGGTAACAAAAGAACTCTTTTCAGGAAGTTTAGCAGAGGGTGCTTATTTAAACGGAGATAGGATAAATTGTGTTGAAAAGTCTAAGCTCTCTGAAATGGTTATTCTTAATAGCCGTTCTGAAACACGAAGAGGTCTCTGGGAACCATATAAAAATATTTTTAGTGATTTAAAAGCTGTTGGGTCTGTAGCTTATAAGTTAGGTTTAACCGCTGCGGGAAAATCTGATATTTTTGCATCTTTAAGGCCCAAAAATGAATGGGATATATGCGCCGGCAATTGCATAATAAATGAAGCGAAAGGTAAACTTATTGATTTGCATGGTAATACTAGAGTCTATAACCAACCGAATACATTAATTACGCCAGGGCTTATTGCAGGTGAGATTTCATCCGTAGATAGAACATTAAAAGTACTGAAAGTATAACGATCTTAGCTTTCAATGCTATCAGAGAAATTGTAACATTAATTAAAAATAACCCTAATTTAGGACCATTATTATTACCTATTCTTAATAGTGTATTGATTTTTATTAAAATAAGATAGTGAGAAATCATGTTAGATAATTCAGATAATTCGATTAAATGTTTAGATAACGGCTTTGTCAGGCTTGTTGATTCAATGGGTGGAGATGATGCAATTGTCCAAGCGGCAAGAGTAAGCTACGGAAAAGGAACAAGCAAAGTATCCCAAGATAGAGGCTTAATTAGATATTTAATGAGGCATAGGCATACTACCCCATTTGAGATGGTGGAGTTTAAATTTCATTGTAAGATGCCGATTTTTGTAGCCAGACAATGGGTTAGACATAGAACAGCGAACATAAATGAGTACTCTCTAAGATATTCTGAGGCTAGAGATGATTTCTATATACCTAAAAAAGAACATATTCAATTCCAGAGTGCATTAAATAAACAAGGAAGAATGGGTGAAGTCTCAGATGAGTTAAAAAAGAAGGTTCAGTCTTATTTTGAAGAAATTTCTGACAGAAGTTTTGAAATATATTCGGAGTTAAACCAAGCTGGAGTTGCAAGGGAGTTAGCAAGAGCGGTTTTACCTGTAAATTTGTATACAGAATGGTACTGGAAAAATGATTTACATAATTTACTACATTTTGTAGGCCTTCGCTCTGATAGTCATGCTCAATATGAGATTCGAGTTTTTTCAGATGCTATGGCAGAGTCAATTAAAGCAGTTGCTCCATTCGCATGGGAAGCATACCAAGATTATGCTGTGAAAGGCCTAAGGTTCTCAAGAATTGAACAGGGTATACTTGAACAAAATTTACCAAATAGAGTAATTGATGATATTGTTGGTGATGTGGATTATCAAATTACTGCGACCCTCCATAGCAATAAACCTCGAAAAGAGGAAGATTTGTTTCCATTATACCAACAGCAAGGAGGAAAAGATACTGTTGAGGACTTTAATCTTAAATGGGAATCGGGTGAAATAAAAACAGGAAACGTCAGAGAATTACGTGAGTTTAAAGGAAAACTGACTTCTTTAAAGTGATATTCTAAAATATAAAACATAACTAATAGATTTTTGTTTAATCGCACAGAGATTATAGATAAGAACTTTACTTTTAGAGTGAGTTCTGGTGAGTTTCCAAAATCTCATTTAAACTATAAGTTTGATTATTTGGATGTTAATAAACACAAATTAATCCAAATTTTCGAATCACAGGTTTCCAGTCGTCACATAGATATAAAAGCTCGTTTATTAAAAGACAAAGGAAGATGTTTTTATACTATTGGTAGTTCGGGTCATGAAGGTAATGCAGTATTTGGAAATATATTCCCATATACAGATATGGCATTTTTGCATTACAGAAGTGGACCTTTTTTTATAGAAAGATCAAAACAAATAAACAAAACTACCCCTATATATGATTTGGCTTTATCTTTTATGGCTTCTTCAGATGATCCTATTAGTGGAGGGCGTCATAAAGTCTTTGGAAGTAAGGACTTAAATATTCCCCCTCAAACAAGCACTATAGCCAGTCACCTACCGAAAGCGGTAGGTGCTGCATTTTCAATCGATAGAAGTGTTAATCTGGACTTAGTAGAAAAGAAATTAGAACACAATAGCATAGTCCTATGTAGTTTTGGTGATGCAAGTTCAAATCATGCATCGGCTTTAAGTGCAATAAATACAGCTTCATGGATAAGAGCTAAAGGAGGCCATGTTCCAATTATCTTTATTTGTGAAGATAATGGTCTTGGTATTTCAGTAAAGACAGAAGAGCATTGGATACAGCAAAATTTTTCAAATAGACCATATTTAAACTATATTAGCGTCGATGGATTAAACTTATTTGACCTAATCAAAAAGTCAAAAAAAGCTGAAAAAATTTCAAGATTGGAGAGAAAACCTGTTTTTTTACATATGAAGACTGTTCGATTAATGGGTCATGCAGGATCAGATGTAGAATCTGGATATCAAACTTTGAAACAAATTGAAGATGCCGAGTTTAATGATCCTCTATTACATTCAGCTAGAATACTCATCGAAAATAAGTTACTGGATAAAGAAAGTATCTTAAATATTTACGAAAATACTCGTAACCAAGTTAAGCATGTTTTTAACTATTCTATAAATAGACCAAAATTAGAAACTGCGGCCCAAGTAATGACTTCGATCACTCAGAATAAAAATCCATATTCAATACCTAAAAAACCTAGTGAAGAAATTCGAAGTCAAATATTTGGTAAAGAATATCGTAGAATAGATATGCCACAACATATGGCTAAATTAATTAATTATGCATTATGTGATCTTTTGTTGCGTTATCCTAACACATTGATCTTTGGAGAAGATGTGGCTAAAAAAGGAGGTGTCTATCACGTAACTGCAGATTTACATAAAAAATTCGGCTCTCGACGAGTATTTGATAGTCCCTTAGATGAAACTTCTATAATAGGGTTTGGAATAGGATTTGGGCATAACGGATTTATTCCTATACCCGAAATTCAGTTTTTAGCATATTTTCATAATGCGGAAGATCAGCTAAGAGGAGAGGCTGCAACACTAGCATTTTTTTCTGAAGGACAATTTTCAAATCCAATGGTACTACGTATACCAGGGCTTGCGTATCAAAAAGGTTTTGGTGGACATTTTCATAATGATAATTCATTAACTATTTTTAGAGATATGCCAGGAGTCATTCTTGCTGTTCCTTCTAATGGTTTAGATGCGGTAAAAATGTTGAGGTCTGCTGTAAGAGAAGCTTCAATAAGTGGGAGAGTTATAGTTTTTATTGAACCGATTGCTTTGTATATGATAAAGGATCTACACACTGAAAAAGATGGTAAATGGAGCTTTAATTATCCGAATCAAGATGAAGAAATATCGATAGGTAAATTCAAATCTTATGGTTCAGGGAATGCATTGATAATAATAACTTATGGGAATGGTTTATATTTATCGCTTCAAGCAAAAAAAATTATTGAGAAAAAAACAAAAAAAAGTATAAAAGTTGTTGACCTGAGATGGCTTTCTGATATTAATTACGTGGCACTAGTTAATGAAATAAATTCTTGTAAGAAAATCTTAATTGTAGATGAGTGCAGAAAAATTGGTTGCCATGGTGAAGGTGTCTTTTATGAATTGAGTAAGAAATTAACATCTAAAGTTAAAATTAAGTTACACGCAGCAAAAAATAGTTATATATCATTAGGAGTAGCTGCAACCGCAACATTACCAAGCAAAGAATCAATATCTAAAAAGGGTATTGAGTTTATTAATGAGTAAGAAAAGAATTATTGTTGTTTCTCCAGGTCGTGGTACATATACAAGAGAAACCTCAGGTTATTTAAAAAGCTGTAATGCTCTTGCTAAATATCACATTAGTTGGATGGATGAGATGAGGCTAAAAAAAGGATATAAAACTCTAACAGAGCTTGATAATTCGATTTTTAAAACTAACATTCATATGCGTGGAGAAAATGCATCAACTCTTATTTATGGATGCAGTATTTCAGACTTCTTATCTATTGATCAATCAAAGTATCAAATTGTTGGTGTTGCGGGAAATTCCATGGGTTGGTATACTGCTCTTGCTTTAAGTGGTGCTGTTACAATAGAAAATAGTTATAGAATAATCCATCAAATGGGTGCGATGATGGAAAAAGAAATTATTGGTGGGCAAATAATTTATCCATTCATGAATAAAGATTGGAGCCTAGATAAATTAAAAAAAATAGAGATTTTAAAGAAAATTGAAGAAGTCAGTGCACATGTTTCGATAAATCTAGGAGGTTATCTCGTGATTGGGGGTAGTCAGAATTCGTTAAACAAATTACTTAAGGAACTTCCAAAAATAGAGAAATTTCCATTTCAGATTCCATTTCATGCTGCATTTCATACTCCATTGATGAAAGAAGTTTCCAAGAGAGCCTTTAAACAAATATCTGTTTCTTTCTTCAATAAACCAAAAATTCCTCTTATCGATGGGAGAGGTCATATTTGGTCACCTTTTAGTACAAATGAAAAAGAGCTTCAAGATTATACTCTAGAGGATCAAGTATTGAATACTTTTGATTTCACAAGGACTCTCGAAGTTGCACTTAAGGAATACTGTCCAGATCATATAGTTTTACTCGGGCCAGGAAATACATTAGGTGGATCAATTGGGCAAATAATGATTAAAAATGATTGGCTTAAAATTAATTCAAAAGATAGTTTTATTAAATTTCAAAAAAAAGACCCTTATCTTATTTCAATGGGTGAACCTTCACAAAGGAGCTATTTATTCTAGAGGGTAAAAACATAGAAGTACTTGATTCTACATTAAGAGAGGGCGAGCAGACACCAGGAGTTTTTTTTACTATTGATCAAAAATTAAGCCTTGCAAAAAAATTAGATTTATTTGGGATTGATTTTATAGAGATAGGTCATCCTGCAGTAGCGCCAGACATTTATGAAGCTGTTGAAGCCCTTAACTCACTTGAACTTAAAGCAAAAAAAATAGTCCATGGCAGAAGCTCAAAATCAGACATAAATGACGCTAGAGTTTTAGGAGTTGAATGGATCGGAATATTTTATGGTACTTCACCATTAAGTCGGAAATATAAATTTAATGTAAACAAGGTAACGTGCCTTAGTCAGATTGAAAAAGCTATTAAATATGCTAAAGACCAGGGTTTAAAATTAAGATTTACTGCTGAAGATGCAAGTCGAACAGAAGAAAGCTTTCTAATTAAGGTGGCTACTTTAGCTCAAAAGTCAGGTGCAGATAGATTTAGCTTTGCTGATACAGTTGGCTGTTTGACTCCATCAAAAAGTAAAAGAATTATTTCAAAAATTGTACGTGAAATTGATATTCCAGTTCATGTTCATTTTCATAATGATTTTGGAATGGGAACAGCAAATTCGCTTTCAGCTTTAGAGGGAGGAGCTCAATGCGTTGATTTAACTATAAATGGGCTTGGTGAAAGATGTGGCCTCGCACCTCTTGCAGAAGTTATCACCGCTTTAGTCAGCATATATAGCAGAAGAAAAGATTGCTGGAACTTAGAACTGATACCTACCTTAACAGATCTTGTAAATAAAATATGTAACTTTAATTCAAAAGTTAACCAGCCAATAATTGGTGAAAATGCATTCACACATAAAGCTGGAATTCATTCAAAAGGGATTTTAAAAAATCCTGTGACATATGAAGCTTTTTCACCACAAATAGTTAAAAGAGATAGAAAGATTTTGATCAATAAATTTTCTGGTGTATCTACCCTTGAAGGTAAATTGAAAAGTCTCAACTTAAAATTAACAAAAAAGGAATTAGGTCGAGCAATAACTAAAATAAAGTCTTTCAAGACTAAAAATGATTGGTCTGAAAAAGAACTTCACCTACTTGTTGAGAATATTAAAGAGAGTTAAAATTTTCTATTTGCTCTATAGCTGCTAACCCAACTTCGTAACCTTTATTTCCTCGATTATCTAAAGATCTTGAAAGAGCTAACTCCTTATTCTGACAAGTCAGAACCCCAAAAAGGATTGGTAGAGTGTTCATAATGGTAACATCCATCATACCTTTTGAAACGGCTTCGCAAATAAAATTATAGTGATCTGTTTCTCCTTTTATTACGCAACCAAGTGAAATAATAGCATCAAGACTATTTTTCTTTGCTAATATGTTTACGAGAGCAGGAATCTCAAATGCTCCAGGAACCCTATAAATCTGGATTTCTTTTTTCTCGATTCCTTTTTCTGACAGTGCTTTAAGGCAACCATCCAATAGACCTTTTGTTACAGGTTTATTAAAAGTGCTGATAACTATTCCAATCATGAGTCTAACAAATGTCCCAGTTTATTTTTTTTTGTATTAAGATAGTTTTTATTATTTTCACCTGCTTTAACCTCTATTGGTTCTCGATTGACTATTTCTAAACCATGGCCTTTTAAACCAATTAATTTTTTTGGATTATTTGTCAAAACTGTAATTTTAGTAGCTCCGAGGTCTTTAAGAATTTGTGCTCCTACTCCATAATCCCGTAAATCTGGTTTGAAGCCAAGTTTTTCATTTGCCTCAACAGTATCAAGTCCTTCTTCTTGTAACTTATATGCTTTAATTTTATGCTTTAACCCAATCCCCCGTCCTTCTTGTTTAAGATAAACAATAATCCCTGACCCATTACTATTAATTGCAGTCATTGCAGCATTTAATTGCTCTCCACAGTCACATCGAAGTGAATGAAAAACATCTCCAGTTAAACATTCTGAATGCATCCTAACCAGAACTGAATCAGCAGATAAGTAATCCCCTTTTGTTAAAGCAAGATGGGAGTGACTATCAAAAATATCTTCATAAAGATGTAATTTGAAATCGCCCATTTTAGTTGGAAGTTTTATTTCCTCTACTTTTTCAACAAGTTTTTGCTTTTTCCTGCGAAAGTGAATAAGGTCGTCAATTGAAATAATTTTTAAATTATGTTTTTCAGAAAATTTTTGTAAAGATTCGCCGCGGGACATAGATCCGTCATCATCCATTATTTCACAAATAACTCCGCTTGGTTTGAGACCGGACAATATAGATAAGTCAATACTTGCTTCAGTATGCCCGGCTCTCCTCAATACTCCACCATCTTTTCCAACAATTGGGAAAAGATGACCAGGTCTTGCTAGATCTTTTGCTTTTGATTTATTATGTAATAAAACTCGAATAGTTTCTGATCTGTCGAAAGCGGAGATACCAGTTGTCGTATTATTTTTAGCATCAACACTTACTGTAAAATTAGTTTCATGTAAGCTAGTATTCTTATTCTGAACTATTTCTAGATCTAACTCTAAGGCTCTCTCTTTAGTTAAAGATACACAAATTAAGCCCCGACCCTCTTTTGCCATAAAATTAATTTTTTCAGGTGTTACTAATTCAGAAGCCATTACTAAGTCTCCTTCATTTTCTCGATCTTTACTATCAACAACAATAATTTGTTTACCGTTTCTTATATCTTCAACCGCCGATTCTATAGTACTGAACTTCATTTTAGACCCCTGTTAAACTTTCTAAGTATTTACCTAGAATATCTACTTCAACATTTATAGTATCATTAATTTTTTTATTACTCCAACTTGTGACTTCTAAAGTGTGCGGAATGAGTGCTACTGAAAAATCAGTTTCTGTTTTATCTGCGATTGTTAAGCTTATTCCATCTAAGCAGATAGACCCTTTCTTAACTAAATATCTTTTTATATCCTTTTTTAACTCAAATCTCCATACTGCTGATTTATCATCAAATGTCATATCCTTAATTTTTACTACTGTATCGATATGACCCTGTACAATATGGCCGCCCATTCTCGATGTAGGTAATAATGCTCTTTCTAAATTGATAGAATAGCCAGGAACCCAATTTTTTGCATTTGTTTTTTTTAAAGTCTCTTGTACAAGCTGTACTTTAAAGGACTTTTTTTCTAACATAGTAACGGTAAGGCATATTCCTGAGCATGATATACTATCATTAACTTTTAAATCTGATAAAACCAGAGATGCATCTATTTCAATCTCCAACCCATCTAGGTTAGTTAGGATTTCTCTGATGACACCAACTTCTTCAATTATTCCTGTAAACATGTTCCTTCTTCAAGTATGTAATCTTAATATCATTATCAAATTGTTCTATTTTATCTAAATGCAGATCTAATGTATCATTTATTTTCTTTAAGCCATCATAAAGCGGTTTCCCACTAGCCGTTAATTTTGGTGCATAATATATGTGCAATTCATCAAATAGATTAGTATCTATGAAACGAGATAGTGTTTTACCTCCGCCTTCAACAAACAAAGATTGAAAAGACATATCAAAAAGTTTTTTTAGAATAATTTCAATGTTTTTAGAATGATTAAGGCTTAAAATATCATTTGAAAATACAATTGGATTATGCTTAAAAACATTTGCTTTATTATCTAATTTATTTTTTAAATCTATCAAAATAATTTTAGGGTCTTTTTTTCCAAGTCCATGGCTAGTTAAGGAAGGGTTATCATTAATAATTGTATTGGTCCCAACCATAATCGCATCGCAATTAGCCCTCATTTGGTAGCTTGAAGACCTTGATTTTTCATTAGTTATCCACTTTGATTGACCATCTTTTTCAGCAATAAAACCATTGAGCGTTGAGGCTATTTTTAAAATAACATATGGTCTTTTTTTCTCATAAAATGTAAAAAAGCGTTTATTTATTTTTTTTGCATTTTGAGAACACACTCCTTCAGTGATAGAGATCCCTTTTTCGGATATCAGTTTTGCGCCACCGCCTGCTTTAGGATTGATTTCTAAATTAGCAATAACTACTCTTTTAAATATCTTATTGTCAATTAAATCTGTGCAAGCACCGGTTTTCCCTTTATGGGCGCAAGGTTCTAACGTTACAAAAAGAGTACAGTTTTTATATTTCTTATTCAGGTTTTTTATTGCTACAACTTCTGCATGATCACCTCCATACTCTTGAGTATGACCTCTTGAAATAATTTCTCCATTAAAAACAATTATCGCACCAACTTTAGGGTTTGGATATACCTCAGGTCCTGCTTTTTCTGCTTCTAAAAGAGCAGCGCTCATATATTTCTCATCATTTTCATACATTTTTTTGCCTTGAAATGAATAAACGTTGATTTTTCAACTACATTTTGGTCTTAATATTAACAAATAAATTTGGACAATTATGAAAGCTTACGGACCTGATTTTTACAATATTACAGATTTACTCTCATCTGAAGAATTACTTGTACAGAAAACAGCATATGAATTTGTAAAAAATGAATTTATGCCAACTATCCAAGAGCATCATGATAAAGGAACCTTCCCATTTGAATTAATACCTAAATTAGGTGAGCTGGGGTTTATTGGGTCAGCCCTTCCTGAAGAATCTGGTGGTTCAGGTGTTAGTAATGTTGCTTATGGCTTAATTTTGCATGAATTAGAAAGAGGGGATACTGGACTTCGATCATTTGCGAGCGTTCAAGGTGCACTAGTAATGTACCCCATACACGAATATGGTTCGGTTGAACAAAAGAAAAAATGGCTAACGAGTTTAGGATCTGGAGAGAAGATAGGGTGTTTTGGATTAACTGAACCCAATTATGGCTCTAATCCTGGAGGTATGGTAACTAGGTGTGTGAAAGAAGGTAATGACTGGGTTATCAATGGCAGTAAAATGTGGATAACTAATGGTTCTATTGCTGATGTAGCAGTTGTCTGGGCTAAAGATGAAGAAGGAATCATAAGAGGTTTTTTGATTGAAAAAGGCACAGAGGGATTTACTTCAAGTGATCTTCACGGTAAGCTTAGCCTTAGAGCGTCGATTACTTCAGAACTCTCTTTCAATAATGTTAGAGTTTCAGATTCATCGAGGTTGCCAAATATAAAAGGTTTAAAAGGTCCACTTAGTTGCCTTACGCAAGCAAGATATGGTATTGCTTGGGGAATGGTAGGTGCCGCAACAGATTGTTATAATACCGCGGTTGAATATTCAAAAGATAGAAAACAATTTTCAAAACCAATTGCGGGTTATCAATTGACACAAGCAAAGTTAGCTGAAATGGCTACAAGAATTACAGAAGCTCAATTAATGGTTTATCGTCTTGGACGGTTAAAAGACGAAAAGAAAATGACATTTCAACAAGTTTCAATGGCTAAAAGAAATAATTGCTCCATTGCCCGAGATATTGCAAGAACTGCTAGAGAAATTTTAGGTGGCAATGGGATTATGGGTGAATACTCACCTATCAGGCATATGGTAAATATAGAATCCGTATATACTTATGAAGGTACTCATGAGATGCACACGCTTATACTTGGTCAAGAAATAACTGGAATTCCTGCATATGATAATTAGAACTAAAATGTATTAGTAGGAGTCCTTTTCAAAAAATAATAACGTATTCTCCTTATTAATTATGCCAAATATTTTTTTTCTCCTTGTAGTTATTTTAGTTCTCTCTACTTTACATGGATATGTAATTTTAAGAATCTTACCAGCTTTTGGGTTAAGTAATAATTTATCATGGTTTTTATTTGTTTTAATTTGTTTTTTTAGTGCTCTCCCAATACTTCCACCAATCTTAAGAATGATTGGTTATGAAAATAAGTTGATAGATAGATTTTCTTTGTTAGGGTATACAAGTTTTGGTTTCTTTTCATTTACTTTTATGATTTTCCTTTTTAGAGATGTTTTTTTACAAGTTATCCAATTAATAGAAACTTTTTTTAGAGGCTCAGCATCGATTGATACTTCAAAAAGAGATTTTATTATTAAAGCAAGTAGTTTGGCGATAATTGGCTCGAGTGGAATTAGTACCGCATATGGGTTTTACAATAGTAGGAAAGGGCCAAGTATAGTTAATCAAGATGTTTTCTTAAATAATCTTCCTCAAGAGTTCGAAGGTTTCACAATAGCCCAAATTTCGGATCTACATGTTGGACCGACTATTAAAAAACCATACGTTTTAAAAGTATTAGAAGAAATCTCTAGAATTAATCCTGATATTATTGCTGTTACTGGAGATCTAATAGATGGTTCTGTTGATCACCTTAGGAAAGACCTAGAACCTTTTATTGATCTTGTTGCACCTTATGGAACTTACTTTGTAACTGGGAATCACGAATATTATTCAGGAGTAGATCAATGGCTTGAAGAAACTGACCGACTTGGAATGATTAATTTAATTAATTCAAATACGGTTATAACTAAATCTAATTCAGATATTATTTTAGCAGGAGTAACTGATTACAGAGCTCATCAGATAAAAAAAACTCATAATTCTTCTCCTGAATTAGCATTGAAAAATATATCAAGAGATAAAACAAAAATACTTTTGGCACACCAACCAAATAGTATTTATGATGTAAACAAGGCCGGCGCAGATTTACAGTTATCTGGACATACACATGGAGGTCAATTTTGGCCATTTACATATCCTACAAAATTAGTAAATGCTTATCTCTCCGGATTACATGATCATAATGGAACCCAAATATATGTAAATAGTGGAACCGGCTATTGGGGACCACCATTAAGACTTGGAGTTCCTGCCGAAATAACGTTAATAAGGTTGAGAGCAATAGTTTAATAGATTTTATTTATTTAGATTTTCATATATGAAAAGAAGAGATTTTTTTAAAGCAAGTGCAATCGGTGTAATTACACCCAAATCATTAATAGAAGCATCTAAAATCAAAATACCTAAAAATAAACCGGTAGTATTGTCAACCTGGAATTTCGGATTAAAGGCAAATGTTGAAGCTGAAAAGTCATTAAGAAACGGTGGAAATGCAATGGATGCAGCTGAGAAAGGTGCAATGAATGCTGAATCAGATGAAGAAAATAACTCAGTTGGGATAGGAGGAGCACCCGATGAAAAAGGAAATGTAACCTTAGATGCATGCGTTATGGATTCTTCAGGAAATGCAGGCTCGGTTGCATTCTTACAAAATATTAAACATCCTGTATCAGTGGCTCGAAAAGTAATGGAAGATACAAAGCATGTTATGCTCGTAGGTGAAGGAGCTCGAGAATTTGCAGTATCAAATGGTTTTAAAGAAATTGACCTCTTAACGAAGAAATCAAAAAAAGAATGGAAAAAATGGCTTAAAACCAAAAGAGAAATGACTCCACATGAAACGCATGACACAATTTCAGTACTTGTACAAGATAAAAAAGGTGATTTAGCCGGAGCCTGTACTACAAGTGGGTGGGCATATAAGATGCATGGTCGTGTAGGAGATAGCCCAATAATTGGTTCAGGTTTATTTGTTGATAATGAAATTGGTTCAGCTGCAGCAACGGGACTTGGGGAAGAGGTAATTAAGACGAATGGGAGTTTCCTTGTTGTGGAATTGATGAGGCAGGGGAGAAGCCCTATGGAAGCCTGCGAAGAAGCATTAAAAAGAGTGATAAAAAGACATAATGGTAACCCAGATTTTCAGATTGGATATATCGCACTTAGAAAAGATGGTACCATTGGCTCAGCATGTCTAAAATGGTCGTTTGAGTATGCTCTTTCCAAAAATGGAGAAAACAAGCTTTATAAAATAAATGGTCTATTAAGCTAAAAAAACCTAGACACTAGTCGCATAACGATGAACTGGAAGAGTTTTGAGATATTTTTTCTGAGCTAAAATATTCTCATTTATTGCATTCCAAAGTTCTATTCGGTGTTCGAGCGCTCTTTCTCCTATCCTGAGCGCTTCAGTCCATTTTTCCAAGTCTTCACCACAAAGCTCATGCATCATCTCTAATGCAATAGGTCCATGAGTCTCTCCGTCGACTTCAATATGTCGATTCAAATAAAATTTCAGTTTTGAATAAAGAGTGTTTTTTGGATCTAATTCTTCTACAATTTTAATAAATATTTCAGGTATAACATCTTCACGACCATATGTAAATGCAGAGGCAATTAAATGAGACTTTTTTGTTGTAATAACTTCAAACGAAAATTTTACAAAATCTTTAATTCTTTGATCAATGTCAATTTTATCTAGAGCCTGTTTTATAGATATGTTTTTATGAATCATTTTTAACAATGAATTGATCTTTGAGGTTTCTGCACCGATTTCTTTCATTGCTTCTGTATACATTATGAAATGACTTTTTGGCTGTTCCTGTTCATCTAGATCGCTTTCTTCAACTAGCACAATTTCATTTATAAATCTTGTTAAAACCGTATTCTCTTTAGGAAGCCATGGAATTGATAATCCAGCCAGTTCAACTTGTAGAGATTTAAGTAAAGACATAAAATCCCAAACTGCAAATACATGTGATTCCATAAATAATCGTAAGTCTTGGATAGTCTCTAAGTTTTTATAAACAGTATGGTTCTTTAAAGTATCTAATAGTTTCTCTCTATTAAACTTAGCGGATTGGATTAATGAATTTTTCAATTCAGCTTTATTTTTTTGAGTTATGTTTAATCGATTTTTCATATAAAAATCTAAAAAGATACATTTATAATTGTCAAATAGTTAAGAATCTTATTTGTAATATTATTCTAAAATTATTGAAGGGTAATCTATTATTTCATCACCTATTTGGATACTGGCTAATCCATTTGATTTAATCCCTTTAAAAATACCTTTTTGAACAGAATTTTGATGTTTGAAAGAGATTTCTTCGTTCAAATGGAAGCAATGCTCCGACCATTGATCAGTTACGACGGAAAGGTCATTGAATAGTTGTTCGAAATAAGTTGTAATAATTGCGGCGATAAGTTCTCGTTGATTTGGATGTCCTGTTTCAATAAAAAGAGATGTTGATTTTTCTTGAATTTCAGAAATTAAATCATCTTTTTGATCATTAATATTAAGACCAATTCCAATAACCATTTGATTCGTCTCTTTATTTAAAACTCGACTCTCACAAAGTATTCCACCACATTTTTTACCATTTAATAAAATGTCATTTGGCCATTTTAACTGTGGAGTAAACCCTCGGTTTTTTAATGCTTTTGCCACTGCGATACTTCCCGCAAGGGGTATTAAAAAAGATTTTTCAATTTCTAAAGGTTCGAGTATTATAATTGACATTGCAAGACCTTTACTTGGACTCATATACCATTGATTTCTATTTCGACCTTTTCCAGAAAATTGATTGTCTGTGATGATAATCATTCCATGTCTTGCCTCGCCAGAATCAATTAATTCCCAGGCTTCCTCATTTGTCGAACCGAGGCGCTGATAGTATTCAATTTTATTGCCAAAAACTTTTGTTCGAAGATTGGTTTGAATGAGATTTGTAAATATCATAGCATTAAAAATAAGTATTTCAATTGAAAATAAGCAAAACTTAATGAAAATAGGGAACCGACTATTACTTGCATTGGGGTATGTGCCTTTAAAACTATTCTAGATAAACATAGAATTATCATCAGGGAGAGCATAAGAATAGGGTATTGTATTCCATTGAACCAAAACGCAACCAATGGTCCTCCAAGACCGATTGCATGAATTGAGATCTTCCATTTATTGGTGATAACCCATACGATCGCTGTATTTAAGGCGTAGCAAAACATTAAACCTTGTATAAGTTGCGGAGCATTATAATAATTAAGAATAAAAAAGCCTATGCCATGATAGATGGCACCTAACGATATTAAGAGAAGCCTTTCATCTCTTATCATTCCATTGTAGTCCGATAATTGACCTGTGTATTTTAAATATAATGCAGAGACGAGAACTAGAATACCAGGTAAAATTGAGATTATAACGATTCTTATATCACTTCCATTTTCAGTGGATGTGATACATAGAAATAAAAAAGTGAATATTTCAACAGTGAAGGGATGTAAGAATTGTGATATTAAATATGCAATTAGCTTCATATTATTGAAATTCTAATAATTCAGTCTTTTAGTACTCGCCAAAAATCTTTCTAAGGCTATCCGAAATTTCACCCAATGTACAATCCTTGTTTATACAACTAATTATATTAGGCATAACATTCATATTGTTTTTAGCGGATTCTTCTAGTTTTTTGAGTTCTTGAATAACTTGAATACTATTTCTATTATCTTTAAATCGTTTTAATGCTTCTATCTGGTCTTTTACTTTTTTAGGATCAATTTCTTGTAAATCAGGATCCTTTTTGTTTTTGTCTTCGTATTTATTTACACCGATAATTATCTTTTTACAATTTTCAACTTGCTTCTGATATTCATATGCACTTGAAGAGATTTCATCCTCCATATAGTTATTTTCGATTGCTGAAACTGCTCCACCTAGATCATCAATATTCTCAATTATTTCAAATGTTTTTTCAATATACTTTTCTGTCATATCCTCTACAAGATAACTTCCTCCAAATGGATCAGCATATTTGGTTACTCCAGATTCGTACGCAATAATTTGCTGCGTTCTAAGGGCTAATCTAGCGGTTTCAGTTGAAGGCAAAGAAAGTGCTTCATCTTTACTATTTGTGTGAAGAGATTGAGTGCCTCCTAGAACAGCAGAGAGTGCTTGCATTGTTGTTCTTACCGTGTTGTTCTCTATATCAGATGCCGTCAAAGTAGACCCACCAGTCTGTGTGTGAAATCGAAACATTAGTGCCTTTTCTGAAGTAACTCCAAATCTTTCACTCATTATTTTTGCCCAAATTTTTCTTGCTGCCCTAAATTTTGAGATTTCTTCTAAAAATCCATTGTGAGCATTTAAGAAAAAAGAGATTCTTTGTCCAAAAATATTAGGATCGAGCCCCTTATCAATTGCAGATTGTACGTATGCAATAGCATTTGAAAAAGTGAAACCGAGCTCTTGTACTGCTGTGCTTCCGGCTTCTCTGATATGATATCCTGAAATTGAAATTGTATTCCAATTAGGTAGGCTTATAGAGCAATATTCGAATATATCTGTAACTAGTTTCAAAGAGGGACGAGGAGGGTAAATATAAGTTCCTCTAGCAATATATTCTTTTAAAATATCATTTTGAAGTGTTCCATGTAATTTTTTGATATTTATATTCTTTTTCATAGCGAGCGATACATAAAATCCAAGCAAGACTGGAGCCGTAGCATTGATAGTCATAGATGTAGATACTTTGTCTAAAGGAATATCTCGAAATAAATCTTCCATATTTTTTAAGTAAGATATAGGTACGCCTACCTTACCGACTTCACCTTGGGCCATAGAATGATCAGAATCAAATCCAATTTGAGTAGGTAAATCAAAGGCAACGGAAAGACCATTAACCCCATTTTCTAGTAAAAATTTAAATCGATTGTTCGACTCCTCTGCCGTTGTATATCCTGCATATTGACGCATTGTCCAAAGCTTATCTTTGTACATATTTTTATATAAGCCTCTAGTATAAGGGAATTCTCCAGGTTTTTCTAAAGTCACTAAATCCCTCTTTCTTTTTTGATTTTTTGATATGCGTCATTTACAGCTTTAAATTTTTCTTCAGCTAAAGTCTGCATTTCTGGACCTAAATGAGCTACTTTATCCGGGTGATATTTATTTGCCATCTTTCTAAACCCTTTTTTCAATTCACTATCGCTTGATTTTTGACTAATCTCTAAAATTTTATACGCGGATTCTTTATTTTCAATGAACATTGCTTTTATAGATTCAAAATCATTGGTATTGACGTTTAAATAATTAGATATTGTACTTACTTCATCCGGGTGAACGTGCCCATCTGCGGCAGAAAGACCAAATAAGACATGAACTAACTGAAGTCGGCTGGGGTGGTCCATCGATCTCTGTATTTGTCTACAGACATCTTTTAATGGATATTCTTGCTCTAAAATATCTTTTAGTACTGGCATCAATTCTCGAGCTTGCTGAACTCCAAATTGTTGTTTCAAGAATTGTTTCACATAGTCTAGCTCAGATTTTAAAAGCTGTCCGTCAGCTTTCATGACTTTTGCAAATAAAACCAGTATAGATATTATAAAGTCTGCAGGTTTAGTTGATGAACTTCTACGGCTCCATTGATTCTTTTTATCATCACTTAGCGACGCGATAGTATACCCGAAAATAGCTCCAATTGGGCCTCCAAAAGCCCATCCAAGACCACCCCAAAATAATTTTTTATTCAATGACATTTAAATT
>JAOHKG010000020.1 GCA_028101095.1 Fidelibacterota bacterium
GTCCCTCTTAATCCTTTAATTATGGCTTTTGATCTTGAGGATAATTCAATGCCAATTGCTAAAAACCTCGCATTAGTTCCAATTTCTCAAGGAGCTTTGATTAATGCGAGTCCCTTACCTCAAACGTTTCCCCTATTTCGAGATAATAAGGGTATCTTTCATTTTGCAGACACCATTAGTGTTTTTGGTGAATTTGGGTTTTCAATTGAAGCAATTGATAAAAGACAAGGTACTAACAATAAGTATCAATTCTATCGTGCTGAATTATTAATAGATGGTGATAAAGAATTTGAGCTCGAATATAATAAAATACCTTTTAATGAAGGGAAGTTTGCAAAAACAATTATTCAGCACGATCTGAAGAGAAAGAACTTAGGAGAGTTTCAAAAACTTTATAAGCTACCTGAGCATCGTTCTATTTCAGTCCATTCAACAGAACGATCTGGTATTATAAGACTATCACCTGGATTTCACTCTGTTGTTATAAATATTTTCGATGCATCTGGTAATAAGTCTATCGTAAAAGGTGTAGTCGCCGGTTCCTTTCCGATGGTTCTTGAAGCTGAAGAAATTTTAAGAGATAATAAAGTTACTGTACTTGCATTATCACCTCGCCGAGGTGGTCTTCCCATAAGAGATGCTGTCATTTATAGCTTCACCTCTTATGGGTTTCCAGATCAAAAACTAGATATTCTACATTCAGAAAAAGTTAAAAATAGTTTACATCTAACAGTTTCAACTCAAGATATAAAAAATCGTATATTGCAAATAATTGGGATTAACCAACTTGGCGGAATGGTTAACCCTTATCATTGGGCATCATATAATCCAAAAATCAGTGTTGTGGATATACGTCCAGATGTTAAAATATCAAATACTGAAAGAGGCCTCTTCCTTCAAGTTGATATTGATCAATATGTGCCTGCGCGTGTAAAAATAAAGCTAGCAAATGATAATACCTTTACTTCCTATAATTTAAATCAAATTAGACCGAATACTTTTTTATCAGAGATGCTCTCACATCAGATTGTAAATAATATGAAATATCTTGATGTAGAACTAACACATGAGAACTTATTAAGAGAAACACGATTTAGCTATATGATGGAAGCTGTTGGTCCAGGCAAAAAAAATCAAATATTTTCAAATGACAGACTCTGCTCAATTGAGACTAGGCCTGGAACATTCTTTCAAACTAATACAGCTTGGATTGAGCAAGTTGATGTGTTTGTACCCGTTAATGATGGTTTTCATTTATCACCAGTATATCAGCTTCAACCATATGACCTAGCCCTAAAAGGAAAATTTCAAGTTGGTATTAAATATAGTAGAGATTTAGTAGAACATTCAAAACTAGGTATATATTTTTATGACATAAAATCTAAAGATTGGGTTTATGTTCCAACCAAAAATAATAAAAACAAACAAATTTTAACTGCTGAACTAGATCAATTGGATGCGATCACAATTATTCAAGATTTAGACTCACCTAAAATTATTAATACATTTCCAGGAAACAGTGGAAGATATCATACCAAGGATGTGAATAAGATCAAAATACAATTGAATGACCCCGTATCCGGAATAGAATCCGAAGAGGCCTCATTTGAACTTAAATTAAACAATAAAAAATTGTTTCCAGCATACCACCCTTTAAAAAAGACTATAAGTTATAATTTAGACCAACAATTGTCCGGAGGACAACACAAAATTGATTTTAGTGTAGTCGATCGAGTTGGCAATGAATCAAAAGAAGTCATTTATTTTGTGGTCTATTAATGTTTTTTCCGTACAAAGATGACAACCCGCGTGTTTTATATCCATACATAACCTTTGGTATTATTTATTCCAATTTATTTATATTTTTATGTCAACTTTTCCTGAACTCTTCTGAACCAAATCTAAGTATCAACATCATATCTGGATTTGGTTTTATTCCAAATCAGTTTAGTTTTTTAACAATCTTTTCCTCAATTTTTTTACACGGAGGAATTGGGCACTTTATCGGTAATATGTGGTTCCTTTATATATTTGGTGATAACGTTGAAAGCATATTAGGACATGTTAAATATTTATTTTTTTACTTAACCTGTGGTTTCATAGCTACGATCGGTCAATATATTATCAACCCGACATCTACAATACCCATAATTGGAGCAAGCGGAGCTATAGCAGGTATACTAGGTGCATATATGATTAGCTTTCCAAAAGCAAAAGTTCATGTTTTTGTTATACTTTTTATATTTTTCACAACATTTATTGTCCCAGCAAAACTAGTTTTAGGTATTTGGTTTTTCATCCAACTGAATGGTGGTTTATCAGAACTTGGCTTGATTTCTAGAGGTGGAATAGCATGGTTTGCACATATTGGAGGGTTTGCTTCAGGAGTTTTACTTGTGAAAAAGTTTCAAAATTTCCAGTTAGAATACAAGTAATATGACTCCACTATTTATAGGTATTGGGGGGGGAACCGGCTCAGGGAAGACTTACCTAAGCGAGATATTAATCAAAAAATTTGGGGCCGAAACGATTACACGAATTGAGCTAGATTGTTATTATATAGATCAACCTCAAAAAAGTTTTTTAGAAAGACAGAGTACAAACTTCGATCATCCAGAATCAATTGACATAAAGTTATTGAAAAAACATTTAGAACAATTATCACAAAAGAAAAAAATTAATATTCCTAAATATGACTTCTCTACGCATTCAAGATTAAAAAAAACAAACGAGATCTCTCCAAAGAAAATTATTATTGTTGAAGGAATTTTGACACTTTATTTTTCTGAGATTTCTAAATTTCTAAACATGAAAGTTTTTTTAGATGTCGATGCAGATATTCGCGTTATCAGAAGACTAAAACGTGATGTGAAAGAAAGAGGGCGAGATCTAGACTCGGTTATTCAACAATACTTACATTCTGTACGTCCAATGCATAACAAATTTATAGAACCATCAAAAAAGTCTGCTGACCTTATCATCTCAAATGAACTTGAATTTGTAAGCTTTTTTAAAAAAATTAAATCCCTACTTTGAAAAAAGTAATCAACCTACGGAATCAAAACTCTGGATCGATTGAAGTCATATGTGGAGGAATGTTCTCCGGAAAAACAGAGGAGTTAATTAGAAGACTTAGACGAGCTGAAATAGCGAAACTATCAGTTGTTATTTTCAAACCCCAGCTAGATTCACGCTTTAAAAAAGAACATATTGTGAGCCATAACCGAAGAGAAATGAAATCTATTTTAATTGAAGATCCAAAACAAATTTTAAAAATGGCAATTAGTTATGAAGTAGTTGGTATTGATGAAGCTCAATTTTTTGATAATAAAATTACCGAGGTTTGTCAGAAGCTTGCAAAAGACTATAAGCGGGTTATAGTTGCTGGATTAGATAAAGATTATAGAGGAAACCCCTTTGGACCAATGCCTCATTTAATGGCTGAAGCCGATTATTTAGATAAATTACGAGCTATTTGTACTAAATGCGGTAGCACGGCTTCAAATAGTCAAAGAATGACTCAAGACTTAGAAAAAATCGTTTTAGGTGAATTAGATAAATATGAACCTCGATGTCGTGGATGTTTCATAGAACCAATCAAAAATAAATAATGAATCCTCTTTTTGGAATAAGTGGTATTTTTGTAATTCTAACAATTGCGTTTCTTTTATCTACAAATAGAAAAAAAATAAAGCTTAGAATAATAGTTTGGGGAATTGGACTACAGTTGGTTTTCTCTGTACTTATTTTAAAAGTACCTCTAGTAAGGCTTCAATTTTTTTATGTGGATTTATTATTTAATAAACTAATTAATTTTTCAAATGCAGGTAGTGATTTTTTATTTAAATCATTTATCCCTGAAGTAGGCTATCATAATGCTCTTGTGAACTTTGCATTTAGAGCACTCCCGATAATTATTTTCTTTTCTAGTTTGATTTCAATGCTTTACTATTTAGGTATTCCTCAATTGCTAATTAAGGCTATTTCAAAAATATTAGAAAAAACAATGAAAACTAGTGCTGCAGAAACACTAAGTGTATCTGCAAATATTTTTATTGGGCAAACTGAAGCTCCTATTCTTATCCGCCCATTCATCTCTAAAATGACAAATTCTGAGATCGCAACTGTTATGACAGGAGGCTTTGCAACCGCTGCCGGATCAGTATTAGCTCTATATGTCCTGTGGTTAGATGCTATTCCAGGAATAGCAGGACACTTGCTTGCTGCAAGTATTATGAGCGCTCCTGCATCTATAGTAATTGCAAAAATAATTTTCCCTGAAAATGAAAAACAAATAAATGCGAATCTTATAAATCTTGATATGTTAAAAAAAAATGAAAATATAATAGATGCTATTGTAAGAGGTGCCTCAGATGGATTAAAATTGGCTGCGAATGTTGGTGCCATGTTGATAGCATTTGTATCAATAATTGCGATGATTAATTATTTTTTTGGATTTATTTTTAATCAAACATTACAACAAGCTCTTGGCTTTTTCTTTAGGCCTCTTGCTTGGACAATGGGTATTCCATGGATTGAGGCTAAATTTGTAGGGATATTAATGGCTGAAAAACTTGTACTTACAGAACTGATTGCATATTCAAATCTAAGTGATTACATGAAAGAAGGCTTAATCTCTAATAGATCTGCAATCATTTCTAGTTATGCTCTTTGCGGTTTCGCTAATTTTAGCTCAATTGGAATTCAGTTAGGCGGCCTTGGAACTATGGCTCCAGATAGAAAAAAAGATTTATCTAAAATAGCGTTTAAAGCAATGATTGGCGGAGCGCTCGCCTCTTTTTTAACAGCGACGATAGCAGGAATTTTAATTTAATATGAGATTATTATGAAATTGTTAATTATGGGACCACCAGGTGTTGGCAAAGGCACTCAAGCATCATTATTAAAAAGTAAAATTAATATTATCCACTTGTCAACCGGTGATATTCTTAGAGCAGAAATTATCAAAGAATCTGAAATTGGACTTAAAGCCCAAGGTTTTATGAATGCCGGAAAATTAGTACCTGATAAGATTCTTTTAGATATAATAGGTGATCGAATAACCCAAAATGATTGTAAAAATGGATATCTACTTGATGGTTTTCCACGAACTTTAAACCAGGCTGTTGGTTTAGATGAAATATTGGAATCAATCAATCAATCTCTTGATTTTGCAATTAGCTTAACCGCAAATGAACAAGAACTTATAAACCGACTAATTAATAGAGGTATTGAATTAGGTCGGAGTGATGATACACCTGAAATAATAAAAAATAGACAAAATGTCTATTGGGAAAACACTGCCCCTTTATTAGATTTTTATAGGCAGAAAACTCTCTTGAGAGAAGTGGATGGGCTTGGTGAAATATCTCAAATAACAGACCGTATATTAAAGGCTCTTGAATAATATGTTGAAAATTGGACTAACAGGAGGTATCGGTTCGGGGAAAAGTTCGGTTAGTAATATTTTAAAATCTTGGAATGCTCATATTTTTGATGCTGATATAGTTTCAAAAACAATTCTAAATCATAATGAAAGTGCGCAAAATGAAGTAATCACTGAGTTTGGAACAGATGTTATTGGGTCAGAGGGAATGATAGATAAAAAAAAACTCTCTCGTATTGTTTTTCATGATGAAGATAATCAAATAAAACTTAATGCTATAATTCACCCCTACGTATTTTCTGAAATAGATAAAGAATTTGAAACTATTTTAACAAAAGGTGAGAATGAACTATTTGTCGTTGATGCAGCATTAATTTATGAATCCGGTGCCGACACTCATATGGACTATGTTGTCGTTGTCACATCCCATTTAGGTTTAAAGATTGAAAGAGTTTTAGCTAAAGGAGAACTTTCTCGGGAAGAATTTTTAGAAAGAGCTGAACTGCAATGGCCAGATGAAGAAAAAATTCAATTAGCTGATTTTGTAATTCAAAATAATGGTTCTCATGAAGATTTATTAAGAGAAACTAAAAAAACTTATAATTTATTGATCTAGGTTTACTTTTTAAGACCAACTGGATCATCTAATATCTCTTTTAAAATAAAAGCTTTTTTTAGCATCTCAGGTGATTTAAAAAACTTTTTCTTTAGGTCTTCTTTTTTATTCCATTTATTGCCTAACTGTTGCTCTTTTCTATCAGCCAACTTTGAATGGTAAACATGTTCTTCAAAAGGTTTTTCCTCTTTAATGGGTGCTTTATCCTCGCTCTCTTCAATATTATCCAGGTCTTTAATAATTATTTCACTATCCAGCTCTCCATTCTCTGATATATCAGATTCAAGCTTACTTGAATTATTTTTATCACTGAAAAGATTTAAAAGAAGTTCATCAAACCCACTATCTTCTACTGATTTTTGGGTACTTTCTTTTTGTTGTTCCAAATCATCACTGGTTATCTGATCTTTTTTCCGTTTGTTAAGATACCCTGAAACAAGATATATGAACAATAATCCAATACCTTCCCACATTACTTATTAGGCCTTTGTAGTAAAAATAATATTCCATTACAAAAAACCTCTTCAAAAATAGGTACCCACCTAAAAGGGTTTTTTATTTTTGGTAGTCCAAATCGATAAGAATAAGCAGGTCTTATAAGCCAATTACTTTCTTTGATGATCTTATAGCCAATTGAAATAACATTTTTCCTCATTTCATTAATCGAAATTCTTGTTTTTTTTGTATCTAATAAATATTGGATTTTTTTTTCTGGACATTTAATTAACCTTAAATATTGGATATATAAAAAATCAGGCAAAAGGTGCAGGTATGGAAGCTTACCTAATAATGTTGGAATTGTCTGTTGATGACCTGCGTAAGCACAATATTTAGGAGGATAAGACATAAATACTTTTCCTTCAGGTTTTAATAAGTCGAAAATATTTTCTAATGCGGATTCTCTATCAGAAATGTGCTCAATAACATCTCTTATGACGATAAAATCAAACTTTATATCTATTTTATTTTCATAAGATTCAGGTTTACAAATATTAGCTTGAAGAACCTTTATTGGACTATCTTTATTTAATAAAATAGCATTTCGAAAACGGATATCGGATAGCTCCACACCGTAACAAGTCGCACCCTCACTTGTGAAAAACTTTAGTAAACCAGCTTCCGCGCACCCTATTTCTAAAATTTTTTTCCCATTTAAGCTCTTTTCTCCTAAATAAGAAAGCAAAAAGTTTTTGCCATACCATTGTTGTTCACCATAGCATCTCATACATCTATCAGATATCACATGAGATGTTTTATCGGATCTTTCTATATTCATCTCAGACTATTGACTAACTATCTTTTCCAGTCTCATCTTTAGAGGAGCTCGAGCTTGTATCAGAGATAGAGTCTCTCATGATTGTATCAGATTTTATATTCTCCATTTTATAATAATCCATTATACCCATGTTCCCATCTCTAAAAGCTTGCGCCATTGCTTTCGGAACCTCCGCTTCTGATTCAACCACTTTTGCTTTCATCTCTTGAGTTTTAGCAGTCATTTCTTGCTCTTCTGCAACAGCCATAGCTCTTCTGGTCTCTGCCTTTGCTTGAGCAACCCTTAAATCTGCTTCTGCTTGGTCAGCTTGAAGCGATGCGCCTATATTTTTTCCTACGTCCAAATCTGCAATATCAATAGATAAAATTTCAAAAGCGGTACCCGCATCAAGTCCTTTATCTAGAACTGCACGTGAAATATTATCAGGATTTTCAAGAACTTGAGAATAGTTAACAGCAGAACCTATCGCGGAAACAATTCCCTCTCCAACTCTTGCAATAATTGTATCATCTGTTGCTCCACCGACTAGACCTGGTATATTTGTTCTTACAGTAACTCGAGCTCTTGCTTTAAGCTCAATACCATCTTTTGCAACTGCCGCTAAATAACCTTCCATTGGTGCATTGATAACTTTTGGATAAACAGATGTTTGTACCGCAACAAGTACGTCTCTACCTGCTAGATCAATTGCTGTCGCAGTTTCAAATTTCAAAGCTATATCTGCCTTGTCTGCAGCGATAAGGGCTGATACAATATTTTGAACATTTCCTCCCGCTAAATAATGTGTTTCCAGCATATCGGTAGAGATATGAGATAAACCAGCTTTATGAAGATTAATTACTCCATCAGTAACTAGTCTTGGTGAAATTTTTCTAAGTCTCATTCGTACTAAATCTATAATTCGTATTCTTCCTAATCCAAGAGAGACAACACCCTGCACCCACATCCCTACAGGTACAAAATAAAAGATAGTAAGTGTAACAAAAACGATTACCCCTAGCATGAACATTTGTATAATCGGCATAATTAATTCCTTTTTTTAATTTTATAATTTTTTAACTAAAACCCTATTTCCATCAACTGATAATATTTTAACACTACTTCCTTTCTCTATAAAATCACCCTCGCTGATCATAAAAAAACGCTTATCCTCCACTCTAACCCATCCCGAAGGGTGTAAGTCCGTATCAGCTACTCCAATTTGATCAATTAAACTTTCCCAACCAAAAGAATTTGTGTACCCATCCTCTTTTTTTTGAGATCCTGGGGCTGTTAGCTGCTTCCAAAATTTTGTTTTTACCATAAGCTTTAATAATAAATAGATTCCAATAATAGCGCCTAGAAGTCCAATCATAAAACCATCAGTTGCATTACTAAGAACCTCTTCACCAACAGGTACATTTGGTATTAGAAGTAAATATAAACCATAGACGACTATGCCTATACCAGAAATACCAACAACACCAAATCCGGGTATTACAAAAGCTTCAAGCATTATTAACGAAAAACCAGCTATAATTAGAAGCATATCTGATATTGTTGCTAATTGGGCTATATAGGATGCGCTTAAAGATAAAATTAAACAAATAAGACCAACAACTCCTGGGATTCCCCACCCTGGACTTTGAAGCTCAAAAAGAATACCTAAAAAACCAAAAGTTGTTAGTAATGAAGCAACTACTGGATTAGTTAAAAACCTTACTAATTTCTCAGACCAATTTTCAATATTTTCTTTGAGCACTAGCTCTGAGTAACCTAAAAGGTTTATTAATTCATTTAAGGTTTCAGCCTTTCCATCTGAGATATTATACTTGAGTGCCTGTTCGGTGGTAAGTGAAATCAGTTTCCCCTCTTTTCTACCTTCAATATCATTAACTATTATCGAATCACCTTTTATTACTAAATGAGTAAACATTAATTCTTCATCAACCATGCCTCGAGCTATTTCTGTATTCCGCCCTCTTTTTTCTGCAGTTGAAGCCATTTCCTCTCTCATAAAACTAATTACTTTTTCACTTCCTTTTTTACCAGACATGTCTACTGCTGTGGCCGCTCCCAACAAACCACCCTCAGTCATATATATTTTTTCACAGGATAGAGAAATAAGTGCGCCAGCAGAAATAGCCCTTCTGTTTATAAAAGCAATTGTTGGAACTTTAGAACCTAAGATTGCATCTTTGATCTGTGTTGCTGCATCAACTCTACCACCAAAAGTGTTTATTTCAAAAATAATAGCACTCGCATTATCTTTTTCAGCTACAGAGATTACTCGTTTTATGAAGGGGGGTAAGCCTAAATCAATTGTCCCTTTAATTGGTACTTTATAGATCGTTTCAGAAGACAATGAGTTAAGTGCTATAAAATATATAAAGATCAGTTTTATCATCTAATAAAATATCATCAAAAAACACTTCTAGAAAAACAAAAATCGAATTTAATAAAGCTTTTTAAAATTGTAATTTCAATAGCAAATGAAAGTCTCTCATCAATTTACATATTTAACATTACTTACTCTGAAAAAGCTAATCTCTTCACTATCAGAAAGAAATAAGTTTAAAGTATCAATTTATCTTGGTAAGGTCTTTTTTAATATTTTAAAATTAAGAAGAACAGTTGCAGAAAAAAATTTAAAAAATGCATTTCCAGACTGGTCTCATGAGAAAATTAATCTTATACTAGAGAGAACATATATTTTCTTTTGTAGCAACCTGATCAACTTTATTAGTTTTCCTTATTCTTGGAAAAATATTCAATTCTCTGTTTCTGGTAAAAGTTTTCTTGAAGATTCTTTTTCAAGTGGGAAAGGAATTATTATGATTACAGGTCATTTTGGATCCTGGGAAATACTTGGAAAATGGTTAGGGGATTATGCGGAACTTTTTGTAGGTATTGCATTTAAACAAAAAAATGTTGGTGCCCATCGTTTTTTTATTGAACAACGAGAACTTTCTAACACTAAACATATTTTTAAACGTGAGTCTTTTAACAAGATGTATGATGTTTTAAAACAGAATGGAATCCTTGGACTTGTAAGTGATCAAGATGCTGGTAAAAGAGGTGTTTTTGTAAATTTTTTTGGTATTCCTGCCTCAACTCCAAAAGGAGTTGCTCTATTTCATGTTAATAAAAAATCTCCTATGATCTTTGCAACATGCGTTCAGGAAGGTCTACTAAAATATAAAATTGAATTCGTTCCTATTTCAAGCTCGGAAAAAACTATTAAATCCATTACTCAAGAGTATACACAAATTCTTGAAAATTATATTAGAAAGCACCCTGAACAATATTTTTGGTTTCACAGACGATGGAAAACTGTAAAGCTCTAAAATGATGCATTGGGAAAATGAAAAAACATTGGATAAAGCATCAGAGATTCTTTTGAATGGAGGAATAATTATTTATCCAACAGACACTTTATACGGTTTTGGATGTGATGCTAAAAATGATGAAGCAATAGATAAGATAAACCATCTAAAGAATAGAATCTCACCAATGAGTGTTATTGCTCCTTCAAAAAGAGTAGTAAAGTCTTGGCTAAATATTAAAGAGTCACAGAAAAGAGAGGCTCTCAGTCTTCTAGATGGAGGCAAAACGATCATAGTTCCCGTTAATGAGAATATTGTTTCAAAAAAAATTTGCGGTAATAACAATAGCCTTGGTATACGGATCCCAAATCATCCTTTCTGTAGTCTATTATCTAATAATTTTCCTAATCCAATAACCACAACAAGTGTAAATCGAACAAAAATGCCTGCGATGATAGAACCTTTGAAAATTATTAAGGAATTTTCTAAAGGAGTTGACCTGATTATTGAGGATGGAAACATAAATCAAAAAGGTTCTGAAATAAGAATGTTAAAAAAGGATAATTGGATAAGAATTAGATGAAAAGAATAGGGTTAAAATTAGTTTTATTTTTATCTTTAATTAAAGGTGCTGAAAACTCATTTGATATTGGGGAAATATTAAAATACGATGCTTATTTTTCAAATATTAAAGCTGCAGAGGGAAGTTTAAAGATTTTTGGAATTGAAGAAATCAATGGTCTTAAAACCTATCATGTTCAGTTTAGTGCACAGACAAAAGGAATTACAAATCGAATTTTCCCTATAAATGATGTTATTGATTTATGGCTTGATAAAAGTCAACTCCTTCCACTACGTGTTAAGTCTAGTATTAAAGAGGGACAATTTAAAAAAAATGAAGAAATTTATTTTTACCAACAAGATGGATATGCTACAAAAAATAAACAAAAAATTAATATTGAAGGTGAGGTTCATTCTCCTTATTCATTATTTTACTATTTCAGAAATCAAAATTTAGATAGTTATGAGCCACAAGAAATAAATATACTTAAGGGAAATAAGCTAGAAGCTATTAAAATAGAAATTGAGAAAAATATTAAAGTATCCGTTCCAGCAGGAAATTATAATTGTATCAAAGTTGTTCCGACAAAATTAGAAGGCCAAAAATTTAAAAACAATGCTGAAATGGAAATTTATTTTTCAGAAGAGGAGAATTATTATCCTGTGAAAATTAAAATTAAATTAAGATTTGGTTCTCTGACTCTAAAATTAAAAGAAATAATTAATTAAAGAGTCTTGTTATGTCTGAGAAAAGTACAGTAAACATCAACATTAGAAGAAATGCCATACCAATCTGTTGAATTACCATTCGAGTCTTGATTGTTAGAGGTCTCCTAATTACACCTTCAATCAGATGTAAAAATATATGACCTCCATCTAGACCTGGAATGGGTAAAATATTCAAAAAAGCTAAATTAACACTCAGTAAAGCCATAAAGGTGAAGAATGGAATAAAACCTGCTTCAGCAGTTTGACCTGCAAGTTGTGCAATCATTATTGGACCACCTAAATCGCTGACTGATGCTGAGCCTGAGAACAGCATACCTATACTAGAAATAATTAAATCGAAGCTTGATAGAGTTCTATCTAACCCAATGGATAGAGATTCTAATAGTGTTGACTTTTCATAAAAAAATTGAGGTGAAATTCCAATAATTCCAATTGTATCAATTTTACCTTTATTTGGAATTAATGTATATGTTGTGGTCACTTTAAAATCTTGAATATCTCCATTTCTATCTATTTTTATATTTAATTCTTTTTCTGGACTAGCATGAATTACAGATGTCATTTCTTTCCAGGATACGATTTCATGTTCATCTATTCTTATAATTTTATCTCCAGGTAAGATTCCAGTATTCATAGCGGGCATTTCTTCTTGTACTTTAGAAACAATTGGTTCTTTGCTGTATTCAGGGACACCTTGAAAAAAAGCGATTGAAGAAAAAATGAAAATTGCTAGCAATGTATTCATAAGGACACCTGCAATCAGAATCCAAATTTTTGCCCATAGAGGTTTTGACATAAATTCATCATCCTTGTTTCTAAGTGTTGAATCCATGCTTTCATCTAGCATTCCTGCCATTTTAACATATCCACCTAATGGTAACAATGCAACTACATACTCTGTATTAGTACCTATTCTATTATTTTTTTTTATTAATTTCTCATAAATAGGTTGCCACTCCAAAGAGCCTTCTTTTCTTTTATAGAAGAAAAGCCTAAATAAAAAGCCATTATCTTTCGACGTTATTGTGAAAATCTTAGGTGGCATACCAATTGAGAACTTTTCCACATATACACCAACTGAACGAGCTGCAATAAAGTGCCCTAACTCATGGATTGTAACTAAGATACCCAAAAGGATAATAAACGATAATAAAGTTGTCATAATATCATATACCTACATTAAAATACATCTGATCTATCTCTTATGAAAAACCTTTTACATGCTCTTTAACCCAAATATCTAATTCTTTTAAGTCTTCCAATGTTGGATTTTTGATCCAATTATGGTTTTCAAGAGATGATTCATTTATTTTTGGTATTTCTGGAAATTTAATTTCATTTTTTAGAAATCTATCAACTGAATAATCATTCGCTAGATTTAAGGCTGCTCCAGCGGTTCCCTTCTTTTTTAATGATCTAAATGCTAAATCAATACATGGAAATCTTTTAAAATCAGGTTTTTGGAATGTTAAGTCTCCACAGTCAAAAAAATTTAACCTTTCCCAAGGAGAAGTTATATGTCTGGGGTAAGTAAGTGCATATTGTATTGGAACTTTCATGTCAGGAACACCCATTTGAGCTTTTATTGCTCCATCTTTTAATTCTATCATGGAGTGAATGATAGACTGAGGGTGAACTACAATTTTAATATTTTCTAATTTAAAATTGAAAAGCCAATATGCTTCAATAACCTCAAACCCTTTATTCATCATTGTAGCACTATCAATAGATATTTTTCTTCCCATACTCCAATTGGGATGCTTTAAAGCATCCTCAACTTTGATATCATAAAATGTTGAGATTTCTCTTTCTCTGAATGGGCCACCACTTCCTGTTAAAATAATATTTCTTACATCATCTAATTTTTCTCCTCTTAAACATTGCCAAATTGCAGAATGTTCGCTATCAACAGGAAAAAGTTTAGATTTAGATTTATTTAAGGCTTTACGAATAATTTCACCAGCCATAACAAGACTTTCTTTATTAGATAGAGCAACATCAACGCTAGCATTTATTGCTTTAAGAGTTGGCTCCATACCAGAGGCTCCAACTAAACCGTTAAGCATTATATCGACATCATCTCTTGATGCAATTTCTAATAGCCCTTCTCTTCCTTGGTAAATTTTAATAGATGTATTGTTTAATTGTCCTTTTACATCATCGTATTTTGACTCATCAGAGATACAAATTGCTTTTGGTTTAAATTTTAAAGCTTGTTGCACTAAAAGATCTGCATTTCTATGTGCAGTTAGATAAATGACCTCCAGTTTATTTTTAAGGTGAGAAATAACTTCTAATGAATTAACTCCAATAGATCCTGTTGAACCCAGTATTGAGATTCTTTTTGGCATTAAAAAATTTCCTTTTGAGTTATAATTGAAAATGAACTGACTTTATTACTTATCTTAAATCCAAGACCCAAATCAATCAAAAAGCTAGACCTTAAGTATTCTAGCTCAAAATAATTTATTTGACCATTTTGTTTTAAACCAAGATGTCGAAAATCTGAGCTGATTTTACTTTTATAGAACAAAGAACCAATTCCATATCTGATTTTATTTTTTTCCCAGTTTAACCATTTTTTTAAATCTACATTGATTGAATTTAGATTAAAATCATACAAACCTTTTAAATCTGATCTTTGTATTGAGAATAATGTATTTAAAGTATCATTTGTTCCGAAATAGTATTGGAACCCTGCTCCTAAAACTTGGGGTAAATCATCCTCAGATTGAAAACCAAAAATTTTAGATGTAATCGATAGATTCTTTGTAATATTAATAGAAATATTTAAGTTAGGATAAATGTGTTTTTTATCAAAATTCATATCTACGGATGTTAGACCATATTGCACAAAAATCTTACCTTGATTTAGTGGATTAATTATTGGAGACTGAGACAACCAGAAAGCCGAGTTTGAAATTATGTATTGACAATCAGAGTCAGCGCAACTTCTTAAGTTAAGCTTTGGACTTGATGATGGAATAAGAAAACTAGATATTATCCAGATCTTCAGAAAGGTTTTCATTATTTGAAATTAAATAATACCGCGATTTGAGGATCTAATAAAATTTAATATCTGATCTCTTAAAGATGATTTTGGAAATTCTTTTTCTATTTTTAAGATTGATTCATTTCTATTTTCTGTTAACCTGAAGTATACTTTATATATTTCTTTGATTATTTTCCGGTCGGAAGGTGAAAATCCTCTCCGTTTGAGACCTGTACTATTAATACCTTGGAATGCTAATGGAGAATCAGCTCCGAGAATGAAAGGAGGAACATCTTGGACCACCCTAAAGCCGCCTCCAATAAAAGCATGTTCTCCTATTTTTGTAAACTGATGAACTAAAACACCTCCTCCAAGAACAACCCAATTCTGAACTTCTACATGCCCACCTAAAGTAGTAAGATTTGACATTATTACATTGTCACCTAAAATACAATCATGAGCAACATGTGTAGATGCCATTAATAAACAATTAGAACCAACTCTTGTCTCTCCTGATTCAGAAGTACCTCTATTTATGGTAACATATTCACGAATTATTGTATTATCTCCGATAATTGTTTTAGTATCCTCACCTTCAAATTTTAAATCTTGAGGAATTTCACCAATAGAGCTTGCATGAAATACTTGACAGGAAGTTCCAATTTTAACATTTGGAAGAATATTGACATGGTTGCCTATAACTGTATTATCACCAATATCTGCATTTTCTCCTATTACAGAGTAGGGTCCAATTTTAACATTTGATCCTAGCAAGGCGCTCTCATCAATGATTGCCGTCGGGTGTATCAGGTTAATGATATTATTCTTTCGCTCTATCAACAAGATTTGCTGCAAATTTTGCTTCAGCGACAAGAACTTCATCAACAAAACATTTCCCATGAAATTTACAGAGATTTAGTTTCCTTTTTGCTAATTCCATATGGATTTTTAATTGATCTCCCGGTGTAATTGGTTTTCTAAACTTTGCAGATTCAACAGAAGAAAAAAACATATTCATTGATAGCGGATCTTCAATTTGACTTAGCATTAAAAAAGATCCTGCTTGCGCCATTATTTCTAAGGAAAGAACTCCAGGCATTACTGGCTGACCTGGGAAGTGGCCTTGAAAAAAGGGTTCATTTATTGTCATATTTTTAAGCGCTATAAGCGATTTTCCTTTTTCAATAATATCAATTCTATCGATCAAAATAAATGGATATCGGTGAGGTAAGATTTTTATGATATCATTTATCTTGAAGCTTTTTTGATTTAGCAAATTATCCATTATTTGACTCCGACCACAAAAGACTTAATTCTTTTGAGTATTCTTTTTTTATTTTTTTTACGAACTCGACATTGCTCGCATGCCCAGCTCTTGCTGCTGTTACATGTCCTTTAATTGGTACACCTAAAAGAGCTAGGTCGCCAATTAAATCTAATGTTTTATGCCTAACTGGTTCATTTTTAAAACGAAGGACTTTCCCATTTAGGATTCCATTCGCACCTTGAATAATATTATGCTCTATTCCAAATAAATCTTTTAATCTTTTCATTTCATTTTTATCGATTTCTTTATCAATAATTACAACGGCATTATCTAGAGCACCACCTTTAATTAAACCTCTTTCTTTTAACATTTCAACTTCACTTAAAAAACAAAAAGTTCTAGCTGGTGCAACTTCAAAGGCAAAATCTTCTTCCATATTATAAATTGCTTCATATTGAGTTCCTAAAGCTGTTAATGGATATTCAACCATAAAAGTTATTCTAAAACGATCTGATGGAATAACATGAATATCAATGTCCCTATATCTATTTGTATAATTTATTGCTCTAGTAATTTCAAGAACTTTTCGTTCTTCCTTTTGAAGCTTTATACCCGCTTTTATAAGGCACTCAACAAAGTCTTTTGCACTCCCGTCCATAACAGGTGGTTCTTTTCCGGTTAGCTCTATTAAAATATTATCGATTCTTAATCCACTTACCGCAGCTAAAGCATGTTCTACTGTATGAATTCTTACATCGTTTTCTTCAATTGTTGTCCCTCTTGAAATATCAACCACATGATCGATATCCGCTTTGATTTCAGTACACCCAGGAATATCAGATCTTATAAAACGTATTCCGTAATTTTCAGGTGCAGGGTGAAATGTTATTTTAGTTTGAACGCCCGTATGAAGGCCCACACCTTCACATGACTGAGAGGTTCTAATTGTTCTTTGTTTTCTTTCCATTTTTATTTAATCAATTTTCTTATTATTTAATTTAAAATAATCTTTTCCAAACTTATTTAGAACAGCCTGTCTCTTGTTATGTTCTTTTATCTCTCGGGCAGGAAAACCAGCATAAGTTTTTCCACCTTCTAGTGACTTAGTGACACCTGATTTTGCAGCAAAGGTAGAACCAGATCCAATTTTTAGATGTCCTGCTACTCCAACTTGACCTGCAAAAGTACATGAATCACCAATAAAAGTACTACCCGAAATACCAACTTGCGAAGCTATTAAACAATTCTTTCCAATCTTAACATTGTGGGCTATTTGAATTAGATTATCTAACTTAGAGCCTTCTTCAATGATGGTATTCCCAATTGTACCTCTGTCTATTGAACAATTCGAACCAATCTCAACATTATTTTTTATTTCAACTTTTCCTGTCTGTGGTATTTTATAATTAGAATCTTTATTAATCACATAACCAAATCCATCACATCCTATCACTGTACCACTATGAATAATAGTATAATCTCCAATTAAGGTGTCTTCATAAATCGTTACATTAGGGTGTATAACAGAATTGAATCCAACAACAACATTTTCACCAATAAAAGTATTCGCTCCAATATGAGAACCATTTTTAATTATTGAACCCGACATAAGAATTACTCCCGGGCCAATACTTACATCATCGCCTATTGTTGATTTAGAACTGATATTTGCTGAAAAATGAATGTTTTTTTCAGTAATTCTTTTGGGCGAAAAAAGCTCCAATGTTTTAGCCATCGCTAATTGTGGATTTTCCACAACTATTCCACTTCTGTTGCCTAAGAGTTCAGCAGATTTAACCAAGATGGCTGATGATTTTGTTTTCTCTAAATATTTTTTATAAATAGGGTTTGACAAGAATGTGATAGTACTAACTCGACTATCTTGTATTTCTGAAACACCTTCAATTAGAAGTTTTTTATCTCCTATTACTTGACCATTTACATAGTCTGATATCTCACTTAAAGTGAGTTTCATCAGTGATTACTTCTTAGAGTCTAGGTTTCTTAGTTCATGGAGGACATCGTCAGTCATGTCGTATTTGGGTTTAAAATATAAAAGTCCAACAGAAGCATCTATTATGTAGTCAAAGCCACCATCAATAGCAACCTTGTCTACTGCTTCTTTTACTTTACCTAAAATTTCGTATTCCATTTGAGCCTGCTTTTTCATTAACTCACCTTGCGGCCCGACTTTTTCAGCTTGGTAATTTTGGATAGATCTTTCCATTTGAGCCAATTCTTGCTTAATACTTTCTCCTTTATCAAGGGCCATTAAACGTTTTACTTCATAGTCTTGTTTTAAACTATCCATTTTAAGCACCATTTGATCAAATTCTAATTGTACTTTACGGTACTCTAATTGCAGTTGAGATTCTGCTTCTTTAAATTCTTCAAACTCTGTTCTTATCCTCTCTGATAAAATATAACCTATCTTAAGTTGAGCCGAAGCAATATTTATAAATCCAAAATATGCTATTAAAAAAATAATTATGCGAGTATAGTTTCTCACGTTGTCCTCCTATTAATTAAAATTGCTGTCCAAATGTTAATGTTGTCTTCCATTCAGGATCTAATTCACCATTTGAATCGATTCTATCAAATCCATACCCAATATCAAAACCTAACTTTCCAATCATTGGCATGAAAAACCTTATTCCTGCCCCAGCAGACCTCTTAAGATCCATTGGCCCTCTTCTTGGGAGATTTAATCTTTCCATTAGGTCATTTGAAGACCAAACATTTCCCATTTCTGCAAAAAGAATACCATAAACTACGGGATTTTCTGCAAATGGAACTCGAAATTCTGTACCGATCTTGACCATTGTATTTCCACCAATTGGATTCAAACTGTTTGTCAATGGACCGACACCATTATCATCATATCCTCTTAATGGATTTCCATAAGGAATACCATTTCCTCCCATTATAAAACGATCATTATAAGGGATAAATGAAATTCCTCCATACTTTGAAGGCAATTCTTTTATCACGCCAAATTTAAATGAATTTGTCAGAACAAATTTCCAAAAAGTTGGTGTGTACCATTCTAAATTAAGTGTATGTTTATGAAAATTTTCTTGCCCTCCTAAAAGCCAACCGGAAAGTGTAGAGTTTAAAGAAAAATGAGAACCTATTGTTGGGAATTCTGGATGATCTCGATTATCTCTTCTTATGGCTTGAGTTAGTGAAATTCCATCTGATTGCTTCATCCCTCCGGCATAATTATCTAAGTCTTCTTCTGTTCCTTGATTAATTCTTCTAGCCATTTGAAAAGACCAAGTTCCTCTAAAAAAATCATCTGGCCATTTAAAAATTCGCCCCCACATTACACTTCCACCAGCTAAAGTAGTAAGTAAAGGGGAATAATATGCTGTTGAACCACCTCCTTGTAGTCTATAAAATATGGATCCTCCTAGTAAATTTTTTGTATCATTAACCATGGGATCAGTAAAACTAATACTTGCTGTTCGATATTTGGGCTGATTTGAATTAAGGTTTTGATAATTGTATGAGTCTGAGCCACCAATGTTTGTTCCAATGTTAAAACTAAAACTAAAGCTTTGTCCTTTCCCTCTGAAATTAGGTAGCGCAAGCCCTCCTCCTCCTGTCATTCCTAATGATTGCGTATAACCCATATTTGCACTAGCTTGACCTGCCGGTTTCTCTTCAACCGCAATTTCAATGTCTACTTTATCTTCTGAAACTGGTAAAATATTTGGTGTTGCATTTGCGAAAAAATTTAACATCATAACTTCTCTATAGCTACGAGCTATTCTTTCTTGACTATAAACATCACCTGGGAATATTCTTAATTGTCTTCTTATTACGTTTTCACGAGTCCTTGTGTTGCCAATTATTGCTATCTGATTT
>JAOHKG010000021.1 GCA_028101095.1 Fidelibacterota bacterium
AAAAGTAAGTCTATAGTATTTATATTTGTTTCTACTTCAAATTCTATTGTATATGCATCAATTAATCTCCATATCTCTTTTTCCATTCATTTATTGTTTTGTATTTAGTTTTAGTTGCCAAACTATCCCAATGCTCTAATGCATCTTCCATTAAACCCATATTTGAACCCGCGTTTATCATCCTTTTTTTATTAATAAAAGATGATGTTGAAATTCTATTATAGTGACTTTTTATTATTTGACTATTTTTCGTCTTTTTTTTGAAAAAAGGTTTTTCTCCACCAAGAATAAACCAAATAATTAATCTAGAATATCTTATTATTTTATTCATCATTATCTCCAAAAGTAATTGGTGCTCTGCTTAGGAACTCCAAAAATTTTGTATTTTCTTCCTCTTTACTTTCTGTTCTAGAATTAATCGTTATTATCGAAGAGCTTGTGTAAATAGATGCATTTTTAGAAGCAAAACGTAACCTTTTACCATCATTTCCATCACTCTTTTCATCATTTTTTAGTTTGGTTGGCCTACTTTTATCTTTATCTGGTTTTATTTTTTGAAGCTCATCAAATTCATCAGTTGTAAGTACCTTAAATAACTTATCAAAATTGCCATGTTGATTAACCATTTTCTTTGTATTGTAAAACCATTTCCTTGCACTAGCTCTAGTATTTTCTGGATTATAGTCCAATCTTCCTACTAATTCACAATTGTTATTAATTAAAACCCATCTTTTATTTTTTTTTATTTTTGATGTCTTTTCTTTTTCCGCTTTATCAGAACCAGAGAATTGATAGGAATCATCATTTTGTATTTGCTTTGGTCTTACTTTAGTTGTTTTTGATAGCTTCAGAAGCTTTTCATATAACTTTTTTTGATTTTCTGTTAAATTATTTTTGCTCATTATTAACACTCCTTTACTAAATACTTTACATTCATTTGACTATCATATCTTATGTCTTCAATACTGAATTTGTTTACCTTGCAGTATTCTTTTAATTGTCTTTCATATTGTTGAGTCCTAGGCATTTGCTGCAATCCTTTTTTCCCAAGTTCCAATTGAATCCATCCCCAGATGTCATAAAATTCAGGAGCAATAAATGATTTTTGGGGCCACTTAATATCTACTACCTCCCAGATTCCCCATAGTGCTTGTTCTGCTTTTGGATGATTGCTTTTAGAACAGAAATCAACAAAATCACTTGCCCTTCCTAATAATAGGTTTTTCAATTCAAGAACATCTGAATCTGATGTACTATAACCTATTTTTTTTGTATTCTCTCTTTTTTCAGACCATGTAGAAACATGTTGAATTAAAGTTTCATTGATGTCATCTTTGAATTTTAATTGTACAAATTCAGTTCCATGGATTTGAATAAACCAATACCCTTCTGCATTAGTTGGATATTTATCAACATACTCATTGTGTCTTTGGTTTAGTTTTGATTGGGACATATGTGCAAACATTGTCCACCAGTCTTTCTCTTGTATACTCTTTGACATGATGTGTCTCCTTTATTACGGTTAACACATCAGGTAGGTCTATAAACGAAAAAAGCCACACATCAGGTGGCTTTATATGTTTCCCTTAAAGGGCACATCTAGCGTTTTAGGCTCTTACCACCGTGTTCCATTTTTGGACTCGGTTGGCGGGTTTCAACTCTGAAACCACTCCTGATGATGCAACAATATATGATTATTTTTTGAAAAGTGGAAATATTTTATAATTCCCTTCATCAAATTTATCAATCTTTACAGAATTCACATTTTTATTTTTCAATAAGTTTAATGTTACTAGTTGGTTTTTATTCATACCTAAAACGTCTCTCAAAATCCAATTTCCAAGACTTTTGTTGGGGTATGACATAAGTGCTTTATCACTGTCTTGACATACTTTAGCTAAAAACTTTAAACCAGTGTCTGTCTCAATTCTAAAACTTTGGTCCCTAGGTGGAAAGAAACCTGGTTTTTCTTTATGTACTTTTCTTGGTATTGGGATGTATACTTCATCGGAGTGTCGTTTTCTACCCCCAGCATTCCATTGATTCAATCCACTTTTTAATGGAACTGCTTTTTGTTTTTCACTAAATAATTTTAATATGACCGAGTCAATGGCTACATGTTCTTCTATTTCTGGATAAATATTTTCGATATAAAAATCTATATCAGCTTTATTAAAATTATACTTGAAACTATCTAGAGGACTTTGAAGAGAAAATTGTTGATATAAAATAGATTTAGTCCTGTTAAAACTATAAAATTGTTTTTTGTCTGTAAACTTTATGATTTGGTCGTTTTTATATTCTATTAGTTCTATTTTATCGTTATTTATAGGTGTCATTGGCTGTTCAAATATTTGAATTTCCTGGTTACTTTTTCTAAACACTGAATGATATATCATTCTTTTAAGAGAATAAGAATTCCACGTGTCTTCCAATCTTATATTTCTGTATTTCGATATAGAATTAGCAATATCCATAGGCTTTGAGGGGATTGGGTATTTTTTCCGATTGTTAAATTCTGCAATTTTCTGTAACGGTCCACCTTGAAAAGTTTTAATACCAATACCATCTTTTAATTTACAAGCATCTATGCTTATATCTTTTCGACCTAAATCTTTTGCTTGAAAAGTACGACAGAAGACATCTTCTGATGCTCGAGAGTCAATTTGAGGAGTTTTTGATTTAGGGCTATTTAATTTTCCAAGAATCGCTGCACCATTCAAAAATCTTTTATAGAGTTTCTTTTTTGATTTTGGTTGCAGATTATAAAACATTATTTAAAATTTATCTATTGATAGCTTAATTAATGATGCTAATTTTTTTATTATAGGGACTGTCACAGAATTTCCTGCTTGTTTATATAACTGTCCATCAGCGACTTTTTTTGGAAGAGTGATATCTCCATACCCTTGGAATCTAAAACATTCCTCAGGCGTTAATTTTCTATATCTCTTATTCTTTTTATTTACAAGAACAATTGGAACATTATGACCACCAGTACCCATATTAGCCGTTAAAGTAGGACATTCATTACTTTGATTTTCTCTTACATATACTCTTCTATATTGATAAATAGTGTTTTTTTTGACTACAGCTTCATCAAGAAGAGAAAATGCCCTTGGATATTTTAACTTTGTATAAAAATATTTATCATTAACCTTACTAGCATTGTCTAAATATTTCCATATAGTATTTTTTTCTGTCGACTTAATATTTTTAAATAACTCGTGAAATTTAAACGTAGAGGGGCATTGTCTTTTAATAGTGCTTAATTCTCTATCTGAGAGTACACTATCATCAAATCTGTCCAGTTGGTAATCTCTCCATTTTTTTTCCTTATAGAAGCAAATCATAAAAGTTCTTTCACGATTTTGTGGAATTGATGAAAACTTAGATGTGTTAATTATCTTTGTGTAAACTGAATAGCCTAAGGACTCTATTTCTTTCTTAACCGTTTTAAATGTGTTTTCATTATCATGCTTTCGAAAATTTTTAACATTTTCTAAGAATAATACTTTTGGCGCTCCTCTATTGTTCTTTAAAAATTTTACAATATCCCGAATTTTAAAAAAAACATTACCTCTATTATCGTCAAAACCTTTTCTTAGTCCCGCTAATGAGAATGCTTGGCAAGGAAAGCCTGCAGCTAAAACATCTACCCTTGTCAATAATGGGGAGAGCTTTCTATCTATTATTATATTTTCCAAAAGCATAGGACGCTCTCCTATGTAATGATTTTTTCCAATAATAGACTCATAGGTTACCATCGCATTCTTATCCATGTCATTTGCCCAAGAAATATCAAAACCTGCTTTTTGAAAGCCTAGTTCAATTCCGCCAACACCTGAACACAAGCCTCCTATGGATAATTTATTCTTAGTCATGAACACTATTTATATTTTTTAGAAAAAAGATTATAGTTAATTAAATGGTTTATTTAGCATATTAAATTACAAAATTATTACCACTATAACCCCTGTGATAGGGGCTATATATGGTATCCTATAATTTATTCTACTGTTATCTACTTTTGTTTATTTTTATTTATTTTGGTTTACTATCCTTTCCTTTACTTTAAGGGTTTCTGTGGACATTTATCATCATTGATAGTAAAAATTATCCTTGAATAAGCATCATCATTTCATCCTCACTACAATCACCATACTTCTTTTCAAAATGATGTGAATCTTTATTAGGTATCTCATTCTTTCTTCTTGAATATACGTCTTCCAAAAGGTCAACAAATGATTGCCACCATATTCTTCCTTCTTTATTGAGCATCTCTTCATCTAACTCACCTAATTCAACTAAGGTATCCATTATTTCTTCCGCTTTCCTTTTACTTACTCTTGTAACAACTAATAAATATTCCCAACCTTGAAATTCGGTTAAATCATAACTATGTCCATGTGTTCTACCAAGTAATTCCCTTAGTTTAAAAAAAAATGAATATCCATCGTTGCCATACATATTTTCAATTATATGTAAACTTTTATTTTGAATACAATCATGTGAAAAATAATCTACTGTATTTTTTTTCGGTCTTGCCATTGGTTTCTCCTTAGTTATTTTTAGACATAAATATCCCTATTGTATATGCTGGTGAAAATGGAATACTTATTTAATATATTACATCATATAAATAAAATATATATTGTTATTATTATGTTTATAGATAATAATATATTGAAATAAACTTATGTTATTTCTGAATAAAATATAGAAAATAGACAGTAAGTTATACAAGTACTCATTTAATATTTAGTATAATAGTGCTATTTTCAAGAAAGTATAAGGTGAGTAACAGACTATATTTACCCCACCCTATTATTAACCTATATTGATTTATATTTTATAAAAAATTAGACTTAAAATTGTATTTATGTACTAGAATAGTACTAGAAGAGAATTAACAGTTAATGGATTTTATACCTGAAAAAATTCTTATAACTTGAATAATTTTAAGAAAGTCAATTAATGTGGAATATAATCGATTTATGTATTTAAACGCATGATAATAGAATTTATTTAATAGGTTAATAAAATTTTATCCTCACTACCGCCAAGCAATTGTGGGTTTTGCTCTCTTCCTATCCTCCTTGCCTGAATTAAAACATTTTCACCTAAGTAATTATACATTTCCAAATTTGATATTTTTTTATCCTCATTACTATCAGCTTCTCCTTTCAACCCCTTCAGAAAATAATAAGTAAATATTCCATGCGATTTTTGTTTATATCCTGAGCTTATCTCCTTGCCTGATGCCGCAGTAAATACAATAATATTCGATGGGATATTACCCTTTTGAACTTCAATATAAACAGGTCTTGCATTACTTAATAGTGATTGATTTTCTCTTGTTCCACCTGAAAAGCAAGCATCCAAAATAACTGTGATGGATTTTGATTTTACATTACCAAGATTATTATATAATTTATCTAATGAATAACCAGTTGTAGAATAGTTGGGGTCTATATCATATGGAATTAAATAAGAGGTGCCTGTTTCTATGTTTGGTGCACCATGCCCAGCATAAAAAATAAAAATGTCTGACTTTTTATTTGAATGCTTTGCAAGCCATCCATTTTTTTGAAAAAATCTTTTCGAACTCACCTTTTGTTGCATGGTTGTTTGTCTTGTAGTAAATGTTTTCTCTTTTAAAACCAAATGTTTTAACTAGATATTCTCTAAAAACATCAGCATCGTTATAAGCGTAAGAAACTGGAGGAGCATATTGATAATCTTCAATTCCAATTACTACTGCAATTCCACTTTTATTATTATTTTTGGTCACTAATGGAAAATCAACATCTGAATATTCATCTTCGAAGTACTCTTCTCTTACGATATAAAATTCCTTTTCACTTGTATTATCATTGATATCAATAGCTTTGATGTTAATCAAATTTTTACCAATTTTCAATTTTTGACGCTTTATAAAATAACCACTCTCATCAAGGTGTACATTTTTATTATTAATTTTTACAAATGCCATGCCTACTAAATCTGTTGCTTTTCCTCGTATAGATAATTGAGACTCTATAGTACGAAAAATATTTTGTTTAAGAGGAGGAGATTCTATAAGAATAGAAGGAGGGTCATAATCACTCTTCTTTGTAATTATTGTCTGGCTTGATTTGAACTTTGGTTGATTGATATTTGAAAATAATGATTTTTTAAAATTCAACGAAATGTTGAGACCTAAATAGAGGTTTCGATCTGACACTTCTGATTCTACAGCATGAAAAATCCCACTATATCCAATTATTAATCCAGCATCAATAATACCAAATTGTTTTTTAACACCACCAATAGCATCCAAATAGATACCATATGATTTATAAAGAAATGTATCTAAAATATATTGATTTAATTGAGCTTTTTCAGCTAAATATTCTTCCTTTCCTAATCCAACTCTACCTGCAAAATAAAAGTATTTTGGCCATGGTGTACGAAAACCAGTATAGATTCCCGAAAATTTCATGTCCGAAATATTTCTGACTTCAATTCCATTTACTACTGGATAATCAATGTCATTACCCTCTGGGTTTCTTCTTAGTGAAAGAGTACCAGATGTTGAAAAAAAACCAAACTCTAAATAGTCATTGTATAAAAAAGTAAAATCATTTCTAGTTAAAAATCCTTTTATTGTATTGCTACCGTAATATAAATTATTATTATAATCATCGTCTACTATTATTGTAGGATATAATATCTGTGATTGGGAATACTCTATCTTAAATGAATCATCAGTTTGTGCATTAACAGATGAAAAGAACCATAAATAATTATTTCTTTTTTTTAATGTATCAATTCTATTTAAACATCCACTAAAAACAAATAATCCAAATATAATTATATTCAAATATTTTTTCATAAAAATCCTTTATGATGTTAAAACTATTTATTCATAAATAAAAAATTAGGCCTTAAATCCCTGGAAAAGTATAAATCAAATTAGTATTGTTTCTTTTCCCTGCTTTTGTTTGGGCATATGTATACGCAAATGACCAAAAGACTATCCAAAGGATGATTTTACTTAATAATAAATAAATCACTCCGAGATATGATAAAGCATTACTTTTTCTATCCTTCTATTCAAAGGAATCTTAGATAACCATTGTTGAAGTTCTATAAAGTCATCACTATACCTTGGTAATATTTTGAGTTCCTCACTTATTGAGGGAAGTTGGTGTAATGATGGGACTTTATCTTTTGTGCAAATCACATATATTGACTCTGAAATAAATTTTTCTCCAGGCATCAGTCCTACTCTTAGTCGAAGTTTACCTTGGAGGCTTTTATCAGGGATAGTTATCTGTTGTCCTCCTTGAATAAAGTTATCTTTCATGTACTTATTTGGATAGACAACCATTGCATTATTATCTGCCATTAAGTTTAAAACGTATAAATAAGAATCTTTACTAGGCCGAACAGAAAGGTGTATTTCATCCCCATTTTTAAGCATATTTGATTCAATTTCAGCATCAATAAAGTATCCAGGGTCACGCTGACCAGTTACTGGAATAATATAAGCATTTAGTCTTATCACCATGCGAAAACCATCATGAATTGGCGTCATCTTATCTTTATAATTTTCATTAATTATAAGACCTGATACTGTACTTTTGAAAAATCCTGACCAGGCCGAATTTTCATATGATTCATTGTTCTCTGAAACCATAACATCTGTTAATAAAGTGACAATTTCGACTTCGGTTCCAACTTTTTTCTTCACTGCTCTGTTTCTGAGCTTTGTTAGCAATTGTTCTCGTGCTGCATCAGGAGATATACTTCCATCAAAGGTTAATGAATCTCTGACAGTAACCCAGCCAGGTTCATCTAGCTTAGTAAAATCTATTGAAGATTTGTCGGGGTCATTTAAAATATCTAAAATTTTCCCTGTATCAGTCTGTTTTATGCCTAATATATCTTTTTCAAGCCTTTTAAGTGATTCTTTTGCATATACTTTATCAAGCTCTGGCTCAGGCTTTTGAGAACATCCAAAAAAAGCAATTAAAGGGAGAGTTAAGAGAAAGTAATTTCTTATAATCAGATTAATATTGAATGAATATCTTATTTTCATTTTGAGTTAATAATGATGGAGTTTGCTCTCTATCAAGTAAACCAGCCGTACTAGAAACATTTTCTTTTAAATATCGCCCTAATTCACCAAAGGTTAATTTTTTATCCTTATTGAAATCTGCATCACCTTTCATACCTTTCATTAAGAAATAACTAAATAAACCATGCTTCTTTTCTGGCCAGGATGATGATATTTGTTTACTCTCTGCAGCTGAAAAGACATTTACTTTATCTGTATATGATTCATCTACTTCTAAGAAAACTGGTCTAGCATCTGCAAGAAGCATTTCATTGTTTCTGTTAACACCTGAAAAACAAGCATCTAAAAAGACAGTAGCTGATTTTGAAGAGAATCTATTCATTTCTTTGTAGAGTTCCTCAAGTGAATAACCTGTTTGACTAGCATAGTTTGGGTCGCCATCATAAGGTATTAGGTAGCCTTTATTATCATTTATATTGGGTGCGCCATGACCTGCAAAGTAAAAAAAGATATTTGTCTTATCTTTTTTAATCCTTTTGTCAATCCAGCCACCCTTTGAAAATACTTTCCTGAATTCTGCTTGACCAACATCAGCATCCGTTCTTGTGTATATTCTATTAGATGGTATGTTAAATGTCTTTTGGAAATATTCTTTCATCCAAACTGCATCTCTTCTGGCAAATGATACACCAGGGACGTCTTTATAAGATTCAATGCCAAAGACTATTGCCAGGTCGTATTTAGATTTTCTTTTAGTTTTGGGAATATTTTTTTCAACATCTACACTTATTGTCGCAACATTCTCTATAGCTGTATTTTTAAGCTCTCTTCCTCTAATGACTAATTCGTTAATAGATTGTTGTGTCTTTTTAATATCTAATTCTAATTCAAATTGCCCCTCTGTTGATTCTTCTATGTAGTCTATAAATATCTTTATACTTGAACTAACTTTATTATTTACAAAAAATTCGAAATCTAAATCTTTAAATTCACCCTGCTTAAGTGAACTGAAAGAATATTCTGTTTTACTATCGGGACTTAGAAACAAGTTTTTTGGCGTATTAAATTTAAAAGTAACATCTTTTGCTTCACCCTTTCCCTGATTTTGGATTCTTACCTGCAAAGAGGTGCCGATACTAGGTTTGATAATATTAGTTCCGTCTGCAGTTTCAATACCAAAGTCAACATGTACTAGTTCAGGTGGGATAAATGGAAAAGTTTCGAAAGTAACTTTTGTTGGGTCTGGATTAAAACTATTTAATTCGATAGCATTTATAACAAATGTATTAGCCACTTTTTGAACTTTATTTTGTGCCTCTACTTTAACTCTTTTTATTTTCGTTTCACCTGGGTTTATATCACCTACAAATGTCAAAGGTGAGTATTTTAAATATTTATTTTTACTATTTTCAAGAAGTTCTATATTTACATTAAAGGCGGTACCCAATCCTTTATTTGAAAGACTAACTTTAAATTCACCTGTTTCCCTGGCATCTAAGAATCCATTCTCATTTGGTTCCATGAATGCAACCATCATTTCTAAATTGGGAGGTAATATTTTTTTATCCTTTCTATTTTTTTCATTACTGCTTTCCCATTTACCTAATTTTATTTTATGTTCTGATATTAATCCATTAAAATTTTCATACTCATAAGCTAATTCTACATTATAATAAATATAAGACTTTAAGTATTTATCAAGTTTCCTTAGACCAGAACCTTTCACTGATTTTAGATTTTTTTTAAATGATTGAGCATGTTCCAGAGGAATTGGAATTGATGAATATTTCATACTTGATGTTTCTTTAACAATTTCTGCTGAATAATAAATTTCATAAAAAGCAGATAATATTTTATTATTTTTTGTTGTTGGGTAGCTTTTTCCAATCTCTAAATTACCCAAAATATTTTTATTTTCATCTTTCACAGTCTCTTCCTTTGATGCTATGAAATTTGAACCAGCAGAATCAAGCATTCCCGCTATTTTACTTACTTTGACTTTATGAAAAATAAGATTTTTCTGTTTTGAAAATACAACTAAAATTGAACTAAAATTTTCTCTATCTGCATCATATCTACCAATTTTTCCTACAACTACTTTAGCTTTTTCAATTGAATCTTCAATAATTCTTTTTTTCAAAATCTCTTCTTTTCTATTTTCAAGTGCTCTCTTGTTATCTTGCTCTACTCTTACTTTTTCTAGAAATAATTCTTTTTCTTTTTTCCTGGAAATGTACATCCTGGTGTTTTCAAATTCACCTTTAGGTTCAAATAGTTTTGGCTTTAGTTTTCTAGCAATATTAATGTGTTCTGGTAAATAAATAGATATTTTTCCAAATGACAACTCTTTTTGAAAACGTTTAGATTTTTTTGGTGCTACCAATGTTATCTTATCCAGATACTCAAAAGTTAAATAGTAAGTTGCTTCATATCTTTTATTTGGTAAATCCATTCTATAATGGCCCAAGATATCAGTATTAGTACTTAAGAGTGACTTTGGGTTTTCATATTCATCAATAAACACACTAACTTTAACATCCTTCAATGGTTTTTCGTCTAAGACTACATAACCTGAAATGGTAATACCATTTAAAAATGAAATTACTGTAATAATAAACATTAAAAATATTCTCATATTTAAATTTACAAAAATTAAAGTTAGAATGCGTTAGCCTCATAACTAACTAACTCACCCCCATTGTATTATGGATTATGAGGCAAAATTTAGTTGAAAAAGTGAAAAAGTCTTTGGAGTTACTCTAAAGAGTGGATATACTGTAGCCAATATGTAGCCATTAGTAGCTAGAAAGGCTCTAAAATGGCATTAACAGAGTTATTACTGACTAAACAAAAAAAGCCCCTAAAAAAGAGACTTTATTATCGACAGAGTTACTGCGGAGAGGGTGGGATTCGAACCCACGAACACCTTACGATGTTACTTCCTTAGCAGTACAGCATCACTTGAGCGTCCAAAGTGTGATGATCCTTGACGACAAAAGGTGTTTTTTAACCACCTTTTAAATTTAAAAGTGTGATGATAGTGTGATAAAAAATTTTATAAAAAAAAAGGCTAGAGAGCGGAAACTCCTAGCCTAATTTTACCCAACCACCAACAATAAGGATAATTACGGAAAATGATTGGGCTCTGGTATTACTAAAATTCCTTAAGGTCATAACTTTGCAAAAAGAGTACATCAAATAAATTATCAAAAAAAATAAAACCAACACTAGCAGCAACTGGTATACCAAGTGCCGAATATAATAATTTTCTTCTTTTAAATGTCTTTTTGTATAAAGAATTATATATTTCTTTTTCTAAATCATTGTAGTCGGCATAATTAGGTGGATAGTATGAAACATATATATTATCTAGGATAAAATAAGGTATTACTATTCCACCAACCACGCCCTCCACTAAGACATCAGTAGATATATTTAAAGCAAAAAATGATGATACAACAAACGTTGGGTATAGTACCCACCTTCTAGCTTTTAATTTTGCATCATAAATTGCTCTATCTTTAATTGGATTGCTTTTTGGTACTTTAGGCTCTATAAAAACCTCTGCACTATTAAGATAGAATCTTTTTGGTGAATCCCATCCAGAGTAAGAGAATTCCACAGACTTTGAATCTGAATCAATTACCTTTCCAATATATTGCTTCCCTTGTTTTGTTATCAATGTATCTTGAGTAAATCCAAGACAAGTGATTAACAAGATACATACAATGTATTTATAAATAATTTTCATAGTCCCTTTGAAAGGACAAAATAAATATACAAAAAATAATTCTAAAAATCCGGTAGGTCCGGTCCAGAGTATGAAAAAGTAGCCATAAATAAAATAAAACCAACACCGCCAGCTACTGGAATACCAATAGCAGAATATAATAACTTTTTTCTTTTAAATGTCTTTTTGTATACAGAATGATATATTTCTTTTTCTGAATCATTATAATTGTGAAGGATCAATTGTGTTTCAGAATTTTTATCCCAAGTATCTAGGGTAAAATAAGGTAAAGCTACAGAAAGAGCTCCACCGATACTTCCTTCGGTCGGATTTCCAAAATCAGCATCAAAAATACTTATACAGCTTAAAGATATTACGCCGGCAAGCGTTGGGTACATTACCCATTTTCTAGCTTTACGTTTTGCGTCATAGATTGCTTTCTCTTTAATTGAAAAAGATATATATTTTTCTTCTTTTTTAGATATTTTAGGTCCTAAAAAAACCTCTGCACTATTAAGATAGAATCTTTTTGGTGTATCCCATCCAGAATAAGAGAATTTCACAGACTTTGAATCTCTATCAATTACCTTTCCAATATATTGCTTCCCTTGTTTTGTTATCAATGTATCTTGAGTAAACCCAAGACAAGTGAATAGCAGAATACATACAATGTATCTATAAATAATTTTCATAGTCCCTCCTAAAAGACAAAAATAATATACTAAAAATAATTTTAAAAATATTGACTAATGCTAAAGAGATGCAAAAGCAGCGAGAACTAAAATTAGACCAACACCGCCAACTACTGGAGTACCAATAGCAGAATATAATAACTTTTTTCTTTTAAATGTCTTTTTGTATACAGAATGATATATTTCTTTTTCTGAATCATTATAATAGTGAGGGATCAATTGTGTTTCAGAATATCTATCCCAAGTATCTAAGGTAAAGTAAGGTAAAGCTACAGAAAGAGCTCCACCGATAATTCCCTCGATCGGAATTCCAAAATCAGCATCAAAAATAATTATATAGCTCAAAGATGTTGCGCCAGCAAGCGCTGGGAAGAGTACCCACTTTCTAGCTTTTATTTTCGCATCATAAATGGCTCTATCTTTAATTGAAAAAGATAAATATTTTTTTTTCTCAAGTTCTTTTTTAGGTATTTTAGGTTTTTTAGGTATTTTAGGTTTTTTAGGTATTTTAGGTCCTAAAAAAACCTCTGCACTATTAAGATAGAATCTTTTTGGTGAATCCCATCCAGAGTAAGAGAATTCCACAGACTTTGAATCTGAATCAATTACCTTTCCAATATATTGCTTCCCTTGTTTTGTTATCAGTGTATCTTGAGTAAACCCAAGACAAGTGAATAGTAATATACACACAATGTATTTATAAATAATTTGCATAGTCCCTCCTAAAAGACAAAATAAATATACAAAAAATAATTTAAATACAATATTCTATTTTTTATGCTATTATTATTTTGAAGCAATGTCATCTGAAACTAAAATCAAGTTTCTGGATCAAAGAGCGTAGATTAAAAGTGTGATGATAGTGTGATGTAAATAAACAAATATCATATATAAATGGATATAAATAGCTATAGAGATCTGCCCAAGATTCCAGAAACAGAAATCCCCTCTTGTCGAGGGGAAATCGCTGTTTAAAGTGCGGAGAGGGTGGGATTCGAACCCACGAACACCTTACGATGTTACTTCCTTAGCAGGGAAGCGCCTTCAGCCGCTCGGCCACCTCTCCAAAGTTTGAAAAATTACATTAATAAATTAACAATTAAAGATTAATCAGAAAATGAGTATTTATGTTTTTAAAAAAATTTACCTAATCTTTTTGCTTAGTTTTGATATGATACTATCTAAACCTTCACCTGAGACTGAAGATATGACATTTACCTTATTAATAAATTTTCCCCATTCGTCAGATAAATCGCATTCTATATCGGCCTTAGTTCTACAGATTAGAATCGGTTTGATAAGTAAATCTGGATTAAAGTCTAAAACTTCTTTTTCGAGAGTTTTAAAAGTTTTAAACGGATGAGGATCTGTACTATCAATAAGGTATAGTAATACTTTATTTCTTTCAATATGTTTTAAGAATTGTATACCTAAGCCTTTTCCTTTACTTGCACCCTCGATCAAACCTGGTATGTCGGCCATAACAAATGAATTATACTCACCATACTTTACAATACCCAGATTTGGCTCAAGAGTAGTAAATGGATAATCCGCTATTTTAGGTTTTGCAGCTGAAAGATGAGCTAAAAGTGTCGACTTCCCTGCATTTGGCAGGCCTACTAAACCTACATCAGCAAGAATTTTTAGCTCTATTTCATATGAGCCAGATTCTCCTGATTCACCTGGTTGAGCTTTTCTTGGTGCTTGATTTGTCGAAGATTTAAATCGAATATTGCCTTTACCTCCGCGCCCACCATTACATATTATAATGTTTTCACCACTTTGAGTTAAATCACCTATAACTTTCTTAGATAACTTTTCAATTATTAAAGTACCTACAGGAACTTTGATAATTTTATCTTTTCCACTTCTCCCCGTTTTTCTGGAACCACCTCCACTAAAACCATTTTCGGCTCTATATTTTCTATTGTAACGTATATCTTGAAGTGTTCGTAAGTTTGAATCTGCCTTAAAAATGATATGTCCTCCGCGGCCACCATCTCCGCCATCTGGACCACCTAAAGGAATATACTTTTCCCTTCTAAAGCTTACAGCTCCTTTTCCACCATTTCCCGCAGATAAAGAAACTTCCGTAAAATCTATAAACATTTTCTGCTAAAAATTATTATATCAATGAAAATAACAGTATCACTTGAAGTTATACATTAATTGATAACACTACATGTTTGAAATAATTTCATCACCAAATTCAGAACACTTGAGTTTCGTTGCACCTTCCATCAGTCTATGAAAATCATATGTGACGCGCTTATGCGAAATTGCTCCTTCGATTCCCTTAACAATTAAATCTGCAGCATCTTGCCATCCAATATATTCTAGCATCATGACTCCTGATAATATCACAGAACTTGGATTAACTTGGTCTTTACCAGCATATTTTGGTGCAGTTCCATGCGTTGCCTCAAAGATAGCGTGACCACTTGTGTAATTAATGTTAGCTCCAGGTGCAATACCAATCCCGCCCACTATTGCAGCTAGTGCGTCAGAAATGTAGTCACCGTTCAAATTAAGAGTAGCAATAACATCATATTCACTTGGTCTTAAAAGAATTTGCTGTAAGAAAGCATCCGCAATCACATCTTTTACTATAAGTTCCTTACCATCCTTTTTAATTACTTGCCAAGGCCCCCCATCAAGATCTTCTGATTTGTATTCAGTCTTGGTTAATTCATATCCCCAATCTCGGAATGCACCTTCAGTGAATTTCATAATGTTTCCTTTATGAACGAGTGTTAGGGATTTCCTATTGTGTTTAAGTGCATCTTCTATTGCTGCTTTAACAATTCTTTCTGTTCCTTCTTTAGACACAGGCTTGACACCCAAACTAACTGTATCTGGAAATCGAATATTTGTTACACCCATATCATCCATTAAAAAAGATTTAACTTTTTCTAAACCTTCACTTCCATGCATCCATTCAATACCAGCGTAAATATCTTCAGTATTCTCTCTAAAAATTATCATATCAACTAAGCCAGGTTCTTTAACAGGAGACGGTACACCCTCAAACCAACGAACTGGACGAACACATGCATATAAATCTAATTTTTGCCTTAAAGCTACATTTAAGGATCGTATACCTCCTCCAACCGGAGTAGTCAAGGGACCTTTAATTGCTACACTATGTTTTAAAATTGTATCTAATGTTTCTTGGGGAAGCCATTCACCCTTTTCTTTAAAAGCTTTTTCACCAGCTAAGACTTCTAACCAGTCAATTTTTTTATTTCCACTAAATGCTCTTTCAACTGCAGAGTCAAGAACACGAACGGCGGCATTCCAAATATCTGGTCCGATACCATCACCCTCAATGAATGGGATAATTGGGTTATCTGGGACGATTAAACTACCATTCTCCATAGAAATAGACCTTGATGAACTCATTTATTATTTTTCCTTAATTGATTTATTTTTTTTACCAACAACATTTTTTATTTTTTTACTTCCTACTTTAGAGTCGCCTGCTTTATCTTTTGATTTATCTGAATTCTTCTTTCCATAATCCGTCAAATAAAACCCTGAGCCTTTAAATATTAACCCAGTTCCACCGCTTACTAGGCGAGTAACGTTTTCACCATCTGATACACAATCAGGATGGGAGGTTAAAGCTGGGCTAGACATTGATTGAAAGTGTTCAAACTTGTCACCACATATATTACATAAATAATCGTAGGTCGGCATTTGATAGATAATTGTCTATATTAGATAATCTAAATTAGATTATTTTAACTAGAAAATTTAGATAATAATGCATCATTTACGGAATTAGTGACAAATAGGCTCACATCACCACCATTCTTCGCTATCTCTTTAATAACACTTGAATTAAGATGTATATATTTTTCGTTAGGCATCATAAATAAAGATGTTATTTGAGGGTTCAAGTGAAAATTCATCATAGCCATTTGAAATTCAAATTCAAAATCACTTATATGCCTCATTCCTCTTATAATTGAACAAGCATTAATTTTTTTTGCATGATCAACAACTAGTCCATCAAAATAACTAACCTTAATATTTTTTATATTAAAAACAGAATTTTTAATCATTTCTACTCGTTTTTCAACAGAAAAAAGAGGCTCTTTTTTACTATTCATTGCGACAACAAATTCTAATTCATCAAATAGTTCAGCTGTTCTTTTTGCAATGTCTAAGTGACCGTTATGTATTGGATCAAAAGTACCAGGGTATATAATTCTTCTCATTTCTTCTCCCATGTCAACAGTCTAGACTTACCATAATCAACAATTTTAGCTCCATACACAGGGTCCTGATCCTTAGAACATTCCAAAATAAACTTACCTCCATTATCTAATAATATTGATACTTTTTCAACCAGTTTTAACAATTCATATTTTTTGTACGGTGGATCTGCAAATATAAGATCAAAAGCCATTGGTGATTCTACATAATCAAAAACATTTTTTTGTATAAAGTTATATTCTGGACCTTTAAGTAGAGCCGCATTTTGTTTTAACAAATGCATAATCCGATGATTATTTTCAACAAAAGTTACCGAATTACTACCCCTGCTCGCAGCTTCGAATCCTAAAATACCAGATCCTGAAAACAAGTCAAGCACACGTTCATATTTAAAAGGAATTAAAGAATCGAATAAACTTTTTCTTACTCTTGCTTTTGTAGGTCTATACGGAAGTTTAGAATTTGTATTAATAATACGGCTTCCAAATCTCCCGCTTAAAATTGTCATTTAATCTTCAAGTATTGAGATATAAAATCCAGCTCGAGGATTTGGTTTATCTGACTTATTAAAAAGAACAAATTTTCTTAGAAGAATATCATTTTTGACATTTGAAAGAATAGCACTAGCCTGTAGAATATCAGCCTTACCTCTCACCCATATTAATAATGGACCATAGATTTGATTTTTAGTAAAAACTTGCTCAAAGTATTTTAAAGAATAATCAGTTAGTGTGGTATCTAGTTGTTCCATTAAATCCATTTTACTTATCTTTCCTGGAGCAGAAACATCTTCAGGGACAGGTAACTCAAAACTATAATACCATAAAAACACAGTGCTATCTTTTCCGGTTGCTTCTACGGAAAAAGATGTTGGTTCAACTCCAAGGATATTTTCAATATTTGGATTTAACCCGCTTAAATATTCAAGACTTAAAAATGATTTTGTAATTGTTAATGCATTATAGCGATTAAGATCTGTCTCTGTTAATAAACTTAAGATTGAAGATGATATAGCCTTCGAATGTTTTAATAAATCTAAAGAGAGCCCTTTTGTTACGCCAATTGAAGTAGAGCTTGAATCAAAGCCTGATCTTTCAATTGTAAAATCTTTACTGATTCCAAACATTGGGCTGTTAATTCGATCTTGCAATTTTAAATAATTAAAGCCAATAAATGAAATAACTATTAATAAAACTGTTATTGAAAAGCCTGTGAATGATTGGCTTTTTTTATTTATGATCTGTTTTTCGTCTGATACTTCAACCTCATTCTCAGAATCGGAAATTCTTATATCATTATTAATTGGCTCTTCTAATTCTTTTAATAATGGTATCACTTGAGTATAAAAAAAATCTGTTATACCAGGCTCTTCGAAAAAATTAAGGGAATATCCAATACAGTTAGCAGTGATCAACTGTGAAAGTATATTGGCTTCATATCTAGGTATTTTGGAACTGATAGGTGATTTAATGTTCACACCTTCAAAGGGAGTAGTAGGTCTGAAATCTGAAAATTCCCAGGCGCTCGTTGCTTGCCTTCCTAGTTTTTGAGGACTAAAAACTGGGATATCATCTAAGTCTGATTTTTCTAATCCTAAGGCAGCTAGAGTTATTTCTTCTGATTTATCTGTTGTAGAAGCTACTCGAGCAATTCCACCTGAGAATGTAACTATTCCCATATCAAATCTATTATTTTGAACTTTCATAAAAGAATAGCGACTTCCATTTCGATGAATGATAGCAGCTTCAGAGACACTCGATCCATCTAAATAGAGAGAACTAACAGGCCCCATCCAAATAGGGTAACCTCCCATTTCAGTAATTGAAAGTTTTAAGGTTCTAACTAGAGCTCTAGGTATCGAACAAACGTGTATATTACTCTCAGCAGGAAAATAAACTTGACCATAAGTGTATACAGATTGATCAAGAGGTCTTTTCTTTTGATGGTTGAGCCATTCGAAATAATCTATGAATTCACTGCGAGATAAGTCTCGATCATTTTCAATAACTGAATGCTCTATAAAAGAATCTGGCAGACCAATTAGAACATCAATACCATCAAAAGCATGTATTTCTTTAGCTCTCCTTAGTGCGGAAGCTAAGATTGAATTAAGATCACTTTCACTGAACAATAAAGAAGAAATAGGCTCATTGAAATCTATTTTATCAACAGCATTTAAAGTGTATCCTGTATCACTTCTATCCCACTGACCAATAAGCAAGAACGAATCTGAGATTACTATTCCTATCATATTATCTTTTTATTTTATTCCCAACTTTTCCTACCACCTTGAATTAAACCATGGCTACCTGCACGAAAAGCAAAAATTAAATATCTAGGTTCAACAATTGTTTCTTCAATAGGGCTTGAAACCATTAATTCAGAGCCTTCATTATTTATTTGTAAGAGATATGGTTTATTTGTTAGAGGGCAAAAATAAGTTGATGAATCCGGTAAATATGTTTTATAGTATTCAATAGCCTCCACTCTTTTTAATGGTTCCTCATTCACAACACCGATAAAATCATCATTTTGATTGTAAAGACTTAGATCTTTTTTTCTGATAAAACTTGTATCACTCCTACCTAATTCTTTAGAAAAGACCTCAATCTGAAGAGTTGTATCATTTACGGTATCTTTTCTAAAGCTTTTGATACCGAAGGTCGTATCGTATTCGAAGCTAAATGATTCGGTAACATCAACGGAAAACTCTTTACCGAATAGCATTATTTTTTGTTCTCCAAAAAATAATGAATCAGAGACTGTGGAGTCTCTTGCTGCATTTACAAGAGATAATGCCTCTAAATAGTTTGGGTTATATTCACCTGTTAATTGTG
>JAOHKG010000022.1 GCA_028101095.1 Fidelibacterota bacterium
ACAGTTTACTGTAATTCCTCTTGTTGCGACTTCTTTTGCAATAGATTTACTCATCCCAATAAGGCCTGATTTAGAGGCAGCATAATTTGCCTGCCCAGCATTACCTGTTAGACCAACAATTGATGTAATATTTATAATTCTACCAGATTTTCTTTTCATCATTGGTCGAACTGCAGCCTTCATGCCATGAAAAGCTCCTTTTAGATTTGTTTCTAATACTGTATCCCACTGTTCTTCATTCATACGCATTAGAAGTGCATCTCTAGTAACTCCTGCATTATTAACAAGAATATCTATGCTTTTAAATTCAGAAAAAATATCTGATATAGCATCAGTAAAATCTTTGCCTTTACTTATATCACAGCTTATGTAAGAAGCTTTTAAACCGTTAGAATTTAATTTCTCAACTAGTTTTTTAATTTTTTCTGTTGACCTAGCAATACAAACAACATGTGCTCCAGCTTCAGATAATTTTTCAGCTACTACTTCTCCAATACCTTGAGATGCTCCAGTTACAACAGCAATTTTTCCTGATAAATTAAACATTTATATTTTCCAATTCTTTAAAAGTTCCATAGCTAATTGTTGGTAGTTTACGGTTAATTCGTTTATTTAACCCTTTTAAAACATTCCCAGGGCCTGCCTCATAAAAATTATTTACCCCCGACTTCTCAATTGCTTCTATCGTTTTTGACCATAGAACGGGTTTCTCTAATTGTTGAATAAGCGAGCTCTTAATCTCTGCACTTTTAATCACGGGAGTAGCATTTATATTCGTGTAAACAGGATAAATAGCATCTGATATCGAGCTTGTATTTATGACCTCTGACAATTTTTTTCTTGCCGGTTGCATTAATGGAGAGTGGAAAGCGCCGCTAACATTTAATTTCACACATATTCGCGCCCCTTTTTTTTTAGCTATATCCATAGCCCATTCGACGGCTTCATTGTGACCTGAAATAACAACTTGCCCTGGCGAGTTATAATTAGCAGGAACAACTTTCTTATAACCTTCAAAGTCATTGCATATCTTAAATATAATTTCATCATCAAGGCCAACTATCGCGGCCATTGATCCGTCTCCTCTCTTACCTGCATTAGCCATGCTTTGTGATCGAACTTTGACTAGTTCTAATCCTGTTTTGAAATTTAAAGATTTTGCAATAGTTAGGGCTGAATATTCACCTAAGCTATGTCCTGCGACAGCATGAGGAACTAACCCTTTTTCTAGTAATATTTCACCTATAATAACAGAAACAATATATATTGCTGGTTGTGTAAACTGCGTTTTTTTTAGTTCTTCATCTGGGCCATTAAAAATAATATTTTTGATATCAAAGTTCAAGATCTCATTAGCAAGATCAAAATATTCTGAGCCTATTTTTGTATTCTCAAATAAGTCTTTTCCCATCCCAACTTTTTGAGATGCTTGTCCTGGGAATATCCAAGCTGTTTTTATCATTAATCTTCCCATTTTAAAAGGATACTACCCCAAGTAAATCCTGCTCCAAAAGATGAGAGTAATACATAATCACCATTTTTTATTTTCCCATCATCAACAGCTTCACTTAAAGCAATTGGGATGGTACCAGCTGTTGTATTACCATATTTACCAATATTTATTAAAACTCTTTCTTTACTTATTCCACATCTTTCAGCTGCAGCATCGATTATCCTTTTATTTGCTTGGTGTGGAATGAATAAGGATATATCATTACCAGTTAAATTATTATTTTTTAAAATTTTCGATGACACATCTGCCATGCCTCTTACAGCATGTTTAAAGACTGTTTTTCCATCCTGTTTGATAAAGTGATCTCTATTTTCAACCGATTTAACTGATGCGGGTATCTTACTACCTCCACCAGGAATAATTAGGTATTCTCCGCCTGAGCCATCCATATGTAATAATGAATCAATGATCCCATTATTTTTAGTTTGTTGAAGAAGTACACCCCCACCACCATCTCCAAATATTACACAAGTATCCCTATCTTGAAAGTCTAATATTGAAGTCATGATATCAACACCAATCACCATAACATTATTATAGTTACCCGATTTAATTAATGAGGAGCCTGTTTCCAAACCATATATGAAACCCGAACATGCTGCACTTAGGTCAAAGCCCCATGCATTTTTTGCATTGATATTATTTTGAACAATAGCAGCTGTGGATGGTGTAAAATGATCTGGGGTAACAGTACCTACTATTATAACGTCAATTTCGGTAGGAGAAAGCTGACTTTTTTCTAAAAGAGTTAATGCTATTTTAGTAGATATATCAGAGCTTGCTTCATTTTCTCCTACAATATGTCTTTGTTTGATACCTGTGCGTGATTGTATCCAATCATCAGATGTGTCAACAATCTTCTCCAAATCATGATTTGTCATAATATTTTCAGGTAGACTTCGAGCTGTCGCCACTATTTTTGCTTTGATTGAAGACATTAATTAAATGAAACTTAAGATATTACTAAAAATTATGTTTGATTTATCTTAAGAAACTGATATCACTGGACGTCCACGGTAATAACCGCAGTTAGGACATGCTCTATGTGGCATTTTAGTTTGACTACATTGTGGACAATCAGTTGTTGAGATTGAGGAAGATTTGTAATGTGTTCTTCTTTTTCTACTTCGAGCTTTAGATTGTCGTTTTTTTGGCAGTGCCATTATTTCTCCTTGATACTATTTTATATTTATTTTTTTTAATTCATCCCATACTGTCTGCTGCTCAGGAACAGAGCAACCGCAAATAGAATTATTTTTATTTTGACCACATAACGAACAAAGACCTTTACAATCAGCTACGCATAAGGGCTTCATTGGTTGCGCAAGTGCAATAACATCTGTAAATACATCGGCTAATTCTATGTACTCTTGATTTTCTAAAAAAGTGATAAATTCTTTTTCTTCTGAAACAAAATGATTTTTGAAATTATGATTTACAATATTTACGTCAAAAGGAAGGACATGCATAAATGATTGGTTGTTTAGGCAGCGAACGCATTCATAAGAAGTTTTGGCATATATATTACCATAAAGGTTAAATGATTTATGCCTCTTCTTTGAAGAAATCTCACATTTAATTTTATCACTTGAGAAACTAATACCTTTATTGGGAAGAGTGCCTGTATCAAATTTAAATATTTGATTTGTAAAGCCTGATTTTAAATCTTTAAGATGTAATTTCATTTTAAGTATACAAATTTACTTAAAATGATTCTCATATCCAATATTCAAGGACTTATTAACTTTTAGATTTTTTAATACTTTTACCTAATCTTCATCTATTTCTAGTTTAGAAGAATCGGAACTTTCTGGCTTTTCTTCTACAATGAGATCTTCAATATTTAAATTTTTATCATCATCATCTTTTATTTCATCTTGGTCTAGTCTATCTAGAATATTGTCATCATCTGATTTCATTTTAAAGATGATGAACATCATTGCTTGGCCTACAGAAAAAGTAGATAAAACGTATGAAAAAATTGATAAGCCTATTAAAAAATAAAATGCAGAAAGAATAATAGCTGCAAAAGAATAACTTGAGTTTGTTAAGTAATTATTTGAAATATCAAGTACAGGGAACAACAGAGGCGCACTTAATTTTAAATGCAATAAATTTTCGATATATAGATCGAAGTTATTCAGTGTTTTTAAAAATTGAGTTGGATAAACTAGTGAGATTGCATCATTTGAAATTTTATAAAAATCATCGCCCATCGCGAACTGGCTTCCAAAAACATATTTTATAAAACCTATTCCGCTTAAAAAAAACCAACAAAATATTTTTCCGCTCAAATATAAAATTGGAAATAATACACAGTTATAAACAATCATACGCCATGGCTGAGACCATGTAACTGAGTAAGATTGAAAAACAACACCCATAGCATCTTCTTCGTAAATAGAGGCTATAGAGGGTGAGAGGTTCAATGAGGTAGATAAAACAAAAGTTGAGTATAAGGTAAATATTGATCCAAAGAAATATATTGGATAAGGTAGGCAAACTAAAATAGGACCGAGGAAGGGTACTGAGCCTAAAAGACCAAAAATAAAAGCGAAAAGTATAAAGAGTGATATAATAATTAAAATTATAAAAGGAGGGAAGATGATTGAAGTCCAGTTTTTTCTAACATAGCCCCAAGCATCCTGTGCTGAGAAAAACTCATTTCCCTTTAACTGTTTCAACGTAACTCTATTAACTGCAGCACTAGCAAGAAGAAGAGACATTGCCCAAACAGTTATTCCTAGATAGAATAATAGGCTAGGTAAAAAAGATAATTTCTCAATTTCTATTGATGGGTAAAGACCTTGCTGTGAAATCAAATTTTTTAGATCTCCACCTGAAGAAAGCATTGATAGATATGTGAAAATCCAATAAAAGATAAAACCGAAAAGATTTGCGGTTAGGAAAATCCATATTTTTTTCCCACTCAATGCTATACGTGGAGTAAGAAATAAATCTTTATAGTTAAAATTTAATTTATAAGGTGTCATCAAATCATACCTTTTTTAAATGTTATTGTTCTTTTCTAACAAAGTCTACCCAAGTTGTCATTTTTAAATCTTTAGAAAGAGAATTTGCAGCAATTTTAGCTGAATTATAATTATCATAGCTACCAACTCTTACTCGATAAAATGTTTCATTTGAATTGAATAAAACTTTTTGGATGTAAGCATCATATCCTTTTTTGATGAGTTCATTCGAAAATAACTGAGCATCTTTTAACATTTTCTTCGAAGTAATTTGGATTGTGAACCTGTCTGTTCGTTCTGAAATATTTGATTTGCGAAGTTTAGTTTTTGATAAATCCATACTTTTAGAGACTGAGCCAACCTTTTTACTTAACTTTTCCTTATCGCTTACAAGTCTTTCTGCCTCTTCATCGAACTCTTCTTGTACACTTGTAAATTTATCTGCCTCTTCATCTGAATCTTCTTGTGCACTTGTAAGTTCATCCGCATCTTTATCTAATTCTTCTTGTTCACTAGTAAGTTCATCTAGGTCTCCATCTAGCTCTTCATCTAACCAACTTTCATTATCAAGTGTATCTTTTAAATTCTCTTTATTCTCCCGCTCAGAGAAGTCAAGAATTGAAAAGTTAAATATTTGATTAGATATTTCGTCACCATACTCAGAGATTATTACCTCGATAGAATAATCACCAGGATAATCGGGAATAAAAGTCATTTTATTTCCATTATTCATTGAGACAAGATCATTTGAATTCATCAGGGAGCCATCTGGTTGGTTAGATAAAGCCCAAAAATAATCAAGGTCATTCCCATCATCTGGCTTCTCAGCAGTAATCGTGATAGGTTCACTTACATAACCCTCAATACCATTATTTCCACATGAAATAAATAAAACAGAAAACAGAAGAATTATATTTTTAGCCATTTTTTCTTTTGGTTATTTGCTTAGAATTTCACTCTCTGTAAAGAAAAAGGCAATTTCTTTTTCAGCATTTTCATCACTGTCAGATCCGTGTACAGCGTTCTCTTGTACGTTAGTTGCAAATTCTTTACGTATTGTATTGTCTTTAGCTTCGGAGGGATTTGTAGCTCCAATTGTTTCTCTCCAAGCCATGACAGCATTTTCTTTTTTTAAGGCTAATACCATGCACGGGCCTGAAGTCATAAAACTAGTGAGTTCATTAAAGAAAGGTCTTTCCTTATGCACAGAGTAAAAACCTTCAGCTTGGTTTAAATTCATCTTTAGTAGTTTAGCTGAAATGATTTCAAATCCATGTCGAATGATCTTATCATAAATTTTCCCAGTATCGCCGTTTTTCACAGCATCTGGTTTAATTATCGCAAATGTTCTATTTTTCATAAATATTCCTTATTTAGTATTCATTATATTTTTCATTAACTCACCAATATCTGCCACTGATTTTGCAACAGTAATCCCACACTCTTCTAAAATCCTCATTTTAGCTTCAGCAGTATCATCTCCCCCCGATACGATTGCGCCTGCATGACCCATTCGTCTTCCAGGAGGGGCAGTTTGACCAGCAATAAAACCAACTATTGGTTTAGACATATTCTGTTGTGCCCATTGAGCAGCTTCAATTTCCATTTGTCCTCCAATTTCACCTATTACTACTACACCTTCTGTATCTGTATCTTTTTCGAAAAGTGCTAGGCAATCTTTCATTGTTGTACCTATTACAGGATCTCCTCCAATACCAATTGCTGTTGTTTGACCTAGACCAACATTCACCAATTGATCAATTGCTTCATATGTCAGAGTTCCTGATTTTGAAATAACGCCAATATTACCTTTTTCACATATGAAACCAGGCATAATTCCAAGTTTACATTCATCGATTGTTATCACCCCTGGACAATTGGGACCGATCAAAGTTGAGTTATTTTTTTTCACTATTTCTTTAGCCTGGATCATATCTCGAACCGGTACTCCTTCAGTGATACAAACAATTACACCTATTCCTGCAAGGGCAGACTCAATAATCGCATCAGCTGCAAAAGGAGGAGGTACAAATATAATAGAAGTGTTAGCTTTTTTTTGTTCGACTGCTTCACTAACTAGGTTGAAAACTGGGATTGTGTTATCTAATGTTTTAAGTCCCCCTTTTCCAGGTGTTACTCCAGCAACAATATTTGTTCCATATTCCATCATTTGTTCCGAATGGAACTGTCCTTCAGATCCAGTTATTCCCTGAACCACAACTCTAGAATTTTTGTCAATTAGGATAGACATATTTATTTATCTCCATTATTTATAGCTGCAGCTACAACTCTTTCTGCTGCATCTTTCATTCCAATAGCTGGAATAATTGAAACGCCAGATTCTTTTAATATAACTTGTGCTTCTTTAGCATTTGTTCCTTCTAGACGAACAACTACAGGGACTTTTAAGCCTAGTTCTTTTACAGCTTGAACAACCCCGTTTGCAACGCGATCACAACGCACAATCCCACCGAAAATATTTATGAGTACAGCCTTGACATTGTCATCAGCTAGAATGATTCTAAAACCATTTTTAACTGTTTCAGCATTTGCTGTTCCTCCGACATCAAGAAAATTTGCAGGTTCACCACCAGCAAGCTTGATTATATCCATAGTGGCCATTGCAAGTCCTGCTCCATTAACCATACAACCAACATTCCCATCCAGCTTGATGTAATTTAAATTAAAATTACTCGCTTCAACTTCATATGGATCCTCTTCGCTTAAATCACGCATTTTTAAAATTTCATTCTGTCTAAACAATGCATTACTATCAAAATTAAATTTAGCATCGAGTGCAACAATATGATCATCTTTGGTTTTTACAAGGGGGTTTACCTCTAAAAGGGATGCATCCGTTGAGAGATAGCAGTTATACATTTTTAAAAAAATGCTAACAGCTTCCTTGAAAGCATCATTCTTTAAACCAAGACCGTACGCGAGTTGGCTAGCTTGAAAACGTTTGATACCAAGAAGTGGATCAACCCATATTTTAATAATTTTTTCCGGTGTTTCTTCTGCTACTTTTTCAATTTCAACACCACCTTCTGTTGATACCATAAAAACATCTTTTTCTTTATTTCTATCAAGTGTAATAGCAGCATAAAACTCTTGATCAATATCAGCACCTGACTCAATATATAATCTTTGGACTTCTTTCCCATGAGTACCAGTCTGAGGAGTTATTAATTTCATTCCTAAAATATCATTAGCTAACTTTTCTACTTCTTGAAACGTTCTTGCCAGTTTAACCCCACCACCTTTACCTCTTCCACCAGCGTGAATTTGAGCTTTCACAACAACAGGTGATGTATCTAATGTTTTAAACGCTTCAGTAGACTCTTTAATACTGAAAGCGGGGATTCCTTTTGGTGTATTTATCCCATATTTTTGAAAGAGAACTTTACCTTGGTATTCGTGTATTTTCATTATTAGTTCCTTATTTCTGTTCCTGCCTGACCATTTAAGGCATCTTTCACACAGGCAATAGATGTGATTACTACTTTGTCTCCACGATGTTTGAGAAAATGAAGTGCTGCTTTTATTTTAGGACCAATACTTCCTTCTTGAAAATAATCTTCTTCATAGAGCTTTTTTGCTTCGTCTGCAGTCATTGAAAATACGGGCTCTTGCTTTTTTGTTCCAAAGTTTTTATAAACATTATCTACATCTGTAATAATCCATAATTCTTGTGCTCTAATGATGTGGCCCATTTTAGCCGCTGTGTAATCTTTATCGACAACAGCATCTAGGCCACTGAGGTATCCTTCATTGTTGTTGTAAACAGGTATTCCTCCACCGCCTGAAGCAATTACAATTGTTTTTTTCTCTACAAGAGACCTTATAGATTTACCATGCATTATATATTGTGGCATAGGGGAGGGGACTACACGTCGCCAAAGATCAGTCTCCTGCTCTTTTACCGTCCAATTAAAAAGTTTACTTAATTCAAGTGCTTCTTTTTTTAAATATCTTTTCCCTATGAATTTTTTTGGTTTTTGAACTTCTGGATCGTTTGCATCAACTATTACTTGGGTTACCATTGTCACTACTTCTCTATCAATATTTAATTCACGTAATTTATTTTGAAGCGACTGCTGGATCATGTATCCAATTGTACCTTGGGTTCCAGCAACACAGACACCAAGAGGAAGGGGAGGGACATCCTGATAAGTTAAATCCATCCGAAGAAGTTCATCTCCTACTTGTGGTCCATTTCCATGATTTATACAAAGATTATATCCGCGATTAATAAAATGACTAATAGCTTCAAGCGTTTTTCTAGTATTTTTAAATTGTTCCTGTATAGTACCTATTTTATTTTTAGGCGAAATACTATTTCCGCCCATTGCGATCATTGCTGTAGGCTTCAATTAAACCTCATCTAAGAAAGGATAGCGATAGTCTTTAGGTGTTTTTAATGTTTCTTTAATCGTTCTTACTGAAACCCACCGTAGAAGATTTAGTTCAGAACCCGCTTTATCATTTGTACCTGAAGCACGAGCACCTCCAAAAGGTTGTTGACCTACAACTGCTCCAGTTGGTTTATCATTAATATAGAAATTACCAGCAGAAAATCTAAGAGAATCTTTTGCTTTAGCAATTGCTTCTTTATCTTTCCCCATAACACATCCTGTTAGAGCATAGGGGGAGGTCTCATCAACAATTCTAAGGGTCTCTTCCCATTTATTTGGTTCATATAGATATATTGTTAGTACAGGGCCAAAGATTTCTTCCTTCATTGTTTTAAAATCATGGTTGGTTGTAATGATTGTTGTAGGTTCTATAAAATAACCGATTTCTTTATTATAATTGCCACCAGAGATTATTTCAGCTTCGTTTGAATTTTTTGCGAATTCAATATATTTTGTAATTGAACTATAAGCTTTTTCGTCGATTACTGCATTCATAAAGTTTGAAAAGTCATCAGGGGGGCCAACCTTAACAGTGGAAAGTTCTGATAAATATACGTTTTTTAATTCTGGCCATATATCCATCGGTATATATGCCCGCGACATAGCTGAACATTTTTGACCTTGGTATTCAAATGCACCTCTTATCATTGCAGTTGATAACTCTTTGATATTAGATGAATTATGAGCAATACAAAAGTCTTTACCTCCCGTCTCTCCTACGATACGAGGATAAGATTTATAATTTTCAATATTTGCACCAATTGTTTTCCAAATATGCTGAAAGGTTTTAGTCGATCCTGTAAAATGAACTCCTCCCAAATTTTTATCTTTTAAAACCGAGTCTCCTACAATTGCACCATCCCCAGGGATAAAATTTATAACCCCATCAGGGAGACCAGCTTCCTGTAAAAGTTTCATAATATAATATCCTGAAAGAACAGAGCTAGATGCTGGTTTCCAAAGGGCTACATTACCCATAATCACAGGAGCGGAGGGTAGGTTTCCTGCAATTGAGGTAAAATTAAATGGAGTAATCGCAAAAACAAAACCTTCTAGCGGACGATACTCAAGGTGATTTTTAACACCTTCTGGAGAAATAAGATCCTGTCGGGAATTTATATTTTCAGCAAATTCAGCATTAAAATTAAAAAAATCAATTAGTTCACAAGCAGCATCAATCTCAGCTTGATAAATATTTTTACTTTGATTCAGCATTGTTGCAGCATTGATGCGATCTCTCCAAGGACCTGCAAGAAGATCTGCAGCATTTCGGAAAATTTTACATCTTTCTTCGATTGATGTTTGAGACCACGCTACCCATCTTTTCAGGTTTGAGGAGATAGCTAGATTCACTTCTTTTTCTTGAGCTTTATGATATTTAGCTAAAACCTTACGGTGGTTATGAGGCTGTATACATTTACCTGTTTCTTCGGTAAATATTTCTTTCCCATCAATAATCAATGGAATTTCAATTGTTGTTGATGCCATTCGATCATATTCTTTCTGAACATTAATTCTTTCATCAGAGTTTGGTGTATATTCTAAAACAGGTTCATTGATTGCTTTCATATTTTTTTATCTTAAGGTGAATGTTTAAAAAATAAAATAATTGGACTTAAAATTACAGGACAATAATTTATATGACAAGAATCAGACTAATTCTTTTTTATTTATTTTCAATTTTTTCAGCTTCTATTCTAAATTTATTAAGCTCAATTCTCATTTTTTTAATATCCAATGCGGTTACGAGTTTTTGCCTTAAAGCTGATGCTCCATGGAAGCCTTTAATATAATTTGAAAAATGGCGTCTCATTAAATTTGTACCCGCTTGTTCTCCTCTACTTTTAACAAGTAGTTTAAAATGTCTATCGCAGGTAATTGCTATTTCAACCAAGGATGGAGGAGAAGGAGGAGGGTGACCTTGAAGAGTTGCTAGCGCTTCTTTAAAAAACCAAGGGTTACCATATGCTCCTCGCCCAATCATTACGGCATCACATCCAGTGTACTCGAACATCTTTAATACATCACCAGAGTTTTGAATATCGCCATTTCCAATAATAGGAATGTTACAAGAATTTTTAAGATCTCTGATGTAGTCCCAGTCAGCTTTTCCAGAATATCTTTGTTTTGTTGTTCTAGGATGAAGTGTGATTGCTTTTACTCCAATTTTTTCTAAACGAGGTCCAACTTCTGGAATTATTATTTTTTCATGATCCCAACCCATTCGCATTTTTACTGTTACTGGTACATTAGGAACAGATTCAACAACAGCTTGAGTGATATCATCCATTAAACATAAATCTTTTAGCGCTGCAGAACCTCCTCCGCGCTTAGTCACCTTTGGAACAGGGCATCCATAGTTTATATCAAGAATATCAGGTTTAAATGTATCACAAACATAAATTGCAGCTTCACTCATTATTTTAGGGTCACTACCAAATATTTGTATACCAATAGGTCTTTCAACTTCTTCAAAACGAATCAAATTAAGTGTTTTAGTATTTTCCCGAATGATTCCATCTGCTGATACAAATTCAGAATAAACAACGCCAGCACCCATTTCTTTGCATAAAATTCTAAATGGATAATCTGTAACACCTGCCATAGGAGCAAGGAAAATTGGATTAGTTATATTAATATTACCAATATTCATATTTGAAATTAATTTTTTTTATGCTTTTTAAGAATAACTAATCTCTAACAAAATAAAAATAAATTTGTTATATAAGACAATTGTCTTAATTTCCCGGGCAATTTTTAAATAATAAAAGAAAATACGATTATGAGTAGAGTTTGTGATGTAACTGGAAAAAAACCTATGTTTGGCAACAATGTCAGTCATGCCCATAATAAGAGCAGGAGGCGTTTCAATGTCAATTTGCAAAAGAAAAAATTTTGGTTACCAGATGAAAAAAAATATATAACTCTTCGTTTATCAACAAGAGGAATGCGTTTAATCGATAAAAAAGGTATCTCTTCGGTTGTAAAAGATTTGAGGTCAAGAGGAATAAAAGTCTAGATCTATTGTATATTAAAAAAAAGCCTCGGTTTTAATCGAGGCTTTTTTTTATAGCTTATCTGCTTTATTCCACTAAATTAATCATGTTGTCTTCTTATAAAGGCAGGTATCTGTAAATCTTCTCCATAAATAACAGGCGAATCAGAGGTATCGTCAAAAGTAATAACTGGTTTTTTCTTCTCCTCTAATACCATTTGATTGTCTTCTGTTGTAACCTCCTCTTTAGTCCTTTCGTGCAATGCTTCATTTTGTGTATCCTGTAATTGTCTTGTGGGAGGTGTTTTTAGGACATTTGATTCAGTGACCTTATCTTCTTTCTCAATCTGATTTAGAGTTTTTGGCATATTAAAACCAGTCGCAATTACAGTAACTCTAATTTCATCTTTTAAATTAGGGTCAATTACTGCGCCAAATATTATATTAGCAGATGGACCAGCTTCTTCAAAAATTATGGATGTTGCTTCATTTGCTTCCATTAAAGTGAGATCATTTCCACCAGTAATATTTACTAAAACGCCTTGGGCTCCTTTTATAGTAGCATCATCGAGTAATGGACTTGATATAGCTTGCTGAGCTGCTAAAACGGCCCGTTCTTCTCCTGAAGCTACTCCAGTTCCCATAATAGCTTCGCCCATATTTTTCATTATAGTTTCAACGTCAGCAAAATCTAAATTGATATGACCTTGAACATTAATTAAATCTGAAATTCCTTTTGCGGCCTGATGTAGTATTGTATCAGCCATTTGGAATGCTTCAGGTAAGGTTGTTGATTTATCTACGATTGACATTAATTTTTGATTTGGAATTGCAATTAATGTATCACAAGCTTTTTTCATTTCTGAAATTCCCTCAAGTGCTCTATTCATTCTTTTTGGACCTTCAAAACTGAATGGTAAAGTGACAATCCCTACCGTTAGAATTCCTAACTCCCTTGAAATTTGTGAAATAACTGGTGCTGCGCCTGTACCTGTTCCACCACCCATTCCAGCGGTTATAAAAACCATATCCGCACCATCAAGAAGTGCGGTAATAACTTCTTTATCCGCTTCTACAGCTTCTTTACCAACGTTAGAATTCGCTCCAGCTCCCAATCCTTTGGTCAGGTTTTTCCCAACTTGAATTTTATGTTCAGAGGGATTGTTTTCAAGATCTTGAGCATCTGTGTTGATTGCTATAAAATCTACACCTTGCATGCCAGATGTAATCATTCGGGTTACTGCATTTCCTCCTGCACCTCCAACACCTACTACTTTTAATTTTGCTTTTTGTTCAGTTAAGCTATCAAACTCGAACATCATAATAATTCTCCTTATTTAATGGTTTGGTTTAGAACATATTTTCAATGGTATGTTTTATTTTTTCGATTAGGCTTTTTAAACCTTTGTTACTCGTATTACTATTATGCGTATGATCTTTTGCGTACAATGGCCATAGTAATAAACCCATTATTGTCGCATGGTTTGAATCATCTGCAAATTCTTTAATTCCATCAATTTTTAATGGAATACCCTTTCTTACTTTTACTCCTAATGATTTTTCTGCAAGGGGTATAATATTGCGCAATAAAGAACCGCCTCCAGTTAAGACTATTCCATATGTGAGAGGATCTTTAATATCAGCTCGCGAAATCTCTCTTAGTACCATTTGAAAAATTTCAAGCATTCTAGCTTCAACATACCTAGAAACATCTCTTTCTGGAATTGTTCTTTCTAATTCGGTACTTCCATTCGATAAAGAAATTTTTAAATCAGAGGATGACATAGAAGCAGAAGCAGAAGCATATTTTAATTTTATTTTTTCAGCTTCTTCGATACTAACCTGTAACATTAATGCAATATCATTTGTTATACTTGATGAACCAACTGGAATAATTGCAGAGTGCTTTACTGCACTCTTATTGTAAACTGAAATATTAGTCGTTGTTGCTCCAATTTCAACGAGAGTAACTCCAAGTTCAATTTCATCTTTTTTTAGTGTCGCTAATCCAGAGGCTAAAGGCTGAAAGACTAAACCATCTACAGCTATACCAAGTTCTTCAACACAGCTCACTAAATTATTCATTGCTGTTGTCGCTGCAGTCACAAGATGGACCCTTCCTTCTAGTCTTCTCCCACTCATTCCGATTGGATTGGTTATTTCTTCAAGTGTATCAACTAAATATTCTTGAGGTAGTGTATGTAAAATATCTCTATCTGCTGGCAGCGAAATTGCTTGAGCCAGGTTTAAAACTTGGAAGACATCTTCATTTTTTATTCCTCTTCCAGGGTTTCCACCTTGGGAGTTATTATTTCCATGCAAAGCAATCGCAGCTTGTGTATTTAGACAACGTATATGCTCTCCAGTGATTGAAATTATAGCATTTCTGACTTTCCTATCAGCCATAGTTTCAGCTTCGTTTAAAACAATTTCTAATTTTTTTATCAATTCATCTCGATCTGTTATTACACCTCTCTTCATTCCAGCAGACTTAATTGATGAAGTACCAAGTAATTTTATTCTCTTCTCTTCGTGGTTTATAGAGCCAATTGCACATCTAATAATTTCAGAGCCAATGTCTATACCTACATTAATTTGATTATCTGGGCTATTATTTATGATACTCATAATACCCTTTCTTTTGCAATAATCTGATTTTCAAACCTCATATCAAGGTAATAGAAGTCTGATAGTTTTTTTGGATCTAGCAATTTTTGAAACTGAACTAGGTTTTCTATCCTAGCGCGAAGTTTAGTTTGACCAAAGTATATATTAGTTGGGTTCTCAGTTAAAATAATTTCCATTTCATCGGTAGATGACATTTTTATCTCAGAAATATTATTATATAGATTCTTGTAATTTTTGTTAATCAGAGCTAGCCATGAGATACATTCTACAACTTTTTCGGATAAGACTTTTTCCCCATTAGGGTACAAATTATGATTTGGGTTTATATTAGTCATAATTGGTAAGTCTATTTTTGAGATACTTTCTTGGTAAGGTAAAACATATCCTTCTTCATCAAGAAATATTTTCGGATTAGTATTTAAAAAGACTATTGGGTCTCTTTCAATAATCTCAATAAAGATTTTATCTGGGAAATGTTTACTTACTCTTGCTGCTTTAATGTATGGGTGTGTCTCAATAGATTTAATAAAGCTAGGGTAGCTAAATGACTCTTTTTCAAATAGTTTTTGGATATAATCTTCATATAATGTTCTTTTATTAATTTTTGTGTCAGATATTCTTATATCTGACAAACGATTCTTATTATTGTACCTAGACCATGAAAAAGAAAAGAAAATAGTTAAGACTATAAATAAAACAAGATTTATCTCAATGATACCTTCTAAATTCAAAATACCTTTCTTATTTTTTATCATTTTTTCTCTTATTATTCCTCTTCTGAAAATCCTAGAGGTTTTACCTCTAACTCTAGATTTATATTGAACTTCTGAAAAACTTTTTCTTTTGATATTTTTATAAGTGACATTATATCATCGGCTCTAGCATTACCATGATTGACAAAAAAATTTGCATGATGATCTGATATTTGTGCATTACCAATTTTATATCCTTTTAAACCTACTTGCTCAATTAGATAGCCTGCAGCAAAGTTTCCATTAGGATTTTTAAAGACACTCCCTGCTGATCTATATTTTAAAGGCTGGCTTGTCTTTCTTCCTTGACTGGCTATCTCTTTTTTCTCATTTATATTATCTTTTGATGCCTCAGACAACTCAAAAGTTGCCGATAGAATAAATTCATCTTTTTCAAATGTTGAGTTTCGATATGAAAAATCTATTTGATTTGCTCTTCTTTTTATAAGTCTTCCATCCGTCCTTATTATGGATACACTTGTCAAATAATTTGATATCTCGCTTCCAAATGCACCGGCATTCATAACTAAAGCTCCGCCAATGGTACCCGGAACCCCGATCAATGTTTCAAGACCAGTTAAGTTCCTTTTGGTGCTTTTTCTCACTAGACTTCCAAGCATTACCCCAGATTCAGCAAAAACTAGATTATTATTAAATTTTATTTCTTTGAAGGATTTTTTAGGACTTATTACGAGACCGCGTATACCATCATCTGAAACTAATAAATTCGATCCGGATCCAATGAAATGAACCGATAATAATTTTTCTTTTGCATAATTTAAAATACGCAATAAATCATCCGAATCTTGCGGAATAATATATACTTCAGCAGGACCTCCAATACCATAAGATGTATGTTTTCTCATTGGTTCTTCAAACAAAAGAGTCCCTTTTGTTATCTTGATTAATTTTTTGAAAGCATTCATCTGATTCTAGTTCAATTTTGTTTTCATAATTTTTAAATATTTGTCACTAAATCTCCATATATCACCTGCACCTAATGTCAAAATCATAGAACCAGGTTTAGCAATCTCATTTAAAATCGTTATTGCTTGATCTACATCGTTGACATTAAACAAAACATCTTTTTTTGTTTTATCAATATAATCAGAAATCAGTTTGCTTGTAATTCCAGGTATTGGTTTTTCCCTTGAGGGATAGATACTAGTTATAATAATAAAATCTGCTTTTTCTAAAGATTTTGCAAATTCTTTGTAAAACTCTTTAGTTCTGGTAAAAAGATGAGGCTGGAAAACAACAATTAATTTTCTATCCCATCCTTTCTTTGCTGCTTCTATTGTTGTAAATACTTCCGTTGGATGATGAGCATAATCATCCACCACCATTACATCATTATGAGATCCTTTAATATCAAACCTTCTTCTTACACCTTTATAATCCAATAGTCCGTTTTTAATAGAATTAAATGAAAGACCCAATTCAAAACCTAAGGCAACAGCACCTAAGGAATTCATTATATTATGCTCTCCAGGAACATTTAAATGAATTTTTCCAAGGTTTTCCTCTGCACGAAAAAGAGAGTATGTGGATTTATTCTCTTTAAATTCTAGTTCTTTCGCACGAAAGGCCGCATCCCGTGACATTCCATAAGTTGTGACGGGTCTTTCAATTTTATGTAGAATATTTTTTATTGAAAAAGAGTCAATATTTACTAATACTGATCCGTAAAAGGGTACAGATTGACAAAATTGTAAAAATGAATTTTCTAAGTCATTCAAATCTTTATAGCAGTCTGTATGTTCCAATTCAATATTATTTACGATTGCAATGGTAGGTTTTAAAGATAAAAAGCTCCTATCAAATTCGTCAGCTTCCACAACTATTATTTGACCTTCGCCTAACTTTGAATTAGAGTTCAAGTTTTGTACTAAGCCTCCAACTACTAAAGTTGGCTCTTTCCCAGCGTGTGTAAGCATTGAACCAATCATCGAAGAAGTTGTGGTTTTTCCATGTGTTCCACTAATTGCAATACTTGTTTCTTTAAGGTTGATTAACTCTCCAAGCATTTCAGCTCTTTTTATAACAGGTAAACCCATTTGCTTGGCTCTAATAATTTCAGAGTTATTTAATGATACCGCACTTGAATATACTAAAACATCACAGCCCTTTATGTTCTCTGGATTATGTCCATGGAAAATAATAACACCAAGTATTTTTAATCTTTCTACATTTTCATTATTTGATATATCTGATCCAGATATATCAAATCCTAAGTTCAAAAGTAATTCAGCAATACCACTCATACCAATCCCACCAATTCCAACAAAGTGAATATGTTTAATTTTTCTAAATTTCATTTAGTACCTGCTTGCCTCATTATGTCATCGACAATGGCCTTTGTAGCCTTAGGATACGCTATCTTTTTTGATGCTAGTCTCATTTTTTTTAGTTTTTGCTTATTATGGATCAAATTCATGATTGAATGAAATAGGATATTATGATCAATGGTTTTCTCATTTAGAATTTCGCCTGCTCCAGCATCAGCCAATGCTTCAGCATTTTTAGTTTGGTGATCTCCAGCAGCATTTGAAAATGGAATTAAGATGGCTGGTATTCCGCAAGATGTTATTTCTGCTATTGTGATTGCTCCACTTCTAGAAATCACCAAATTAGAAACAGCATAAGCATCTGCCATATTATTTATAAAAGGCAATATTTTTATATTTTTAGATGATTTATCGCGATATTTAATAAAGTCATTATCACCTGTTTGCCATATGATTTGAACTCCAGATCTTTCAATGTTATCAATTATTTTATCTACTAAAATATTTAAGTATTTAGAGCCCTGACTTCCTCCAAATACAAAAATAATATCCTTATGCTTACATAAGTTGAAATCGTGAATTCCTTTTTCAAAATCACCATTTGATATGTTTTCCCTTATAGGGTTTCCGGTTAAAGAAACTTGTTCTGAATCTAAATTCTTATCTACACCTCTAAATGCAGTATAAATTTTATCCGCATTTTTTGAAAACCATCGAGTTGTCAAACCTGGAAATGAATTTTGTTCTTGTAATATAATTTTCATTTTATCTTTATTACGAGATGCCATAAATAGAGGTATTGCTGATGCATAACCACCAGTCCCAATGATTATTTCAGGACTAAACTCAATAAAAAAAGCCTTTACCTTCATTATAGATTTTATAATTCGAAATGGTAGTAAAATATTTCTCCCAAGACTCTTAATACTAAAATCTCTCTGCAGACCTCTTATTGGTAGAAGAGTATGCCATACATCTTTCACAGGAAAAACTTTTGCTTCTAATCCAAAATTAGATCCCATATAATGTATTTTAATTTCAGGGTACCTAATATTAATTTCTTCTCCGATAGCTAAGGCCGGAAATAAATGCCCTCCTGTTCCACCACCCGTTATTACTATGTTTTTAACCATAGGTTTTAGGGCTCCATCTGTTTTTTGAACCAATTGATTTTCTAGATTGGGAAATATTTAATAGTATACCTATCAATGCCATATTTATCACCATACCTGACCCACCATAGCTAACCATAGGCATTGGTAATCCTGTTACAGGGAATAAACCTGTTACAACAGCAGCATTTACAAAAGCATAGAATACTAAGTTGAATACAATTCCAACTGATAATAAAACACCAAAAGGATCGGTACAATTTTTAGATACTTTTAATCCTCTTAAAAATATAAATAAAAAAAGAGTAAGAACTGGTACAGTA
>JAOHKG010000023.1 GCA_028101095.1 Fidelibacterota bacterium
GCCCAAGCTAATTCAATTGCCGCCAACAAAAACTTCTAAAATTGCTCAACAAGACCAAACAATCTATACGATGGGCTACATGTCAGGTTATGATATTTGGAAATTTTTAAAAGAAGAACCATCTCAAAAAGACGTTTTAGAAACTTTTGGTTTACCAGATTCAGTATGGCTTGATGATTTACAAACAACAAAATTTTTATATTATTTTATTTCCGACATGCAGGATTATAATACAATAGAAATTAGTACATTAACAGACAGTGTTTCAGGTTTTGAGTGGGATTAAATAATGAAAAATAAAAAATTATTGAATTACAGCGACTATTTACAACTTAATAAGTTACTGGAAAGCCAGTCTCTGATGAGCGATAAAAATGGTCAAAAAGCGCATGATGAGATGTTGTTTATTATCATTCATCAGACATATGAACTATGGTTTAAGCAAATCATTCATGAGCTTGATTTGGTTGGACATCTTTTTTCCCAAAAAACAATTGATGAGTCTAAGGTAAGCAATGCCGTACTCAAACTAAATCGAATTATTGAAATTCAAAAAATACTTATAGATCAAATAAGAGTCTTAGAGACAATGACTGCAATGGATTTTTTAGAATTTAGAGATTACTTATTTCCCTCTTCAGGATTTCAAAGTTCGCAATTTAGAATAATTGAAAATAGATTAGGGCTTCATCAAAGAGATAGGCTCTCCTACATGAATAAAAACTATAAAGATGCAATTAAAGATGATGAAAAAGATTTAGTTAATACATCAGAGTCTGTAAAATCTATTTTTGATTTACTCGAAAGATGGTTAGAGAGAACACCATTCTTGTCATTTGAAGGCTTTGATTTTTGGGAGAAGTATAGCGAGTCTGTTACAACACTCTTAAAAGAGGAAGAAAACCTAATAAGAAATAGACCTAATCAATCTGGAGAGGAATTAGAGTTTAACTTAAAATCGCATAAAAATACTGTTTCATCTTTTCAAGCATTTCTTAGTTCTGAAAAGCATGAGGAACTTATTAATAAAGGTGAAAAGAGGTTGTCTCATAAAGCGACAAAAGCAGCTCTTCTTATATTTCTTTATCGGGATGAACCCATTTTACATTCGCCATTTAATCTACTTTCTAAATTAATGGATATTGATGAGTTGTTTACAAACTGGAGGCAGCGTCACGCAACAATGGTTCATCGAATGATTGGAGGCAAGATAGGCACGGGTGGATCTAGTGGGCACAAATATTTGAGGTCCGCAGCACAGAAACACAAGATTTTTTCTGATTTATCTGATCTTTCAACTTTCTTTATAAAAAGATCTGCATTACCAAAACTACCTAAAAACATTAAAAATAGCTTAGGTTATTATCATCAATCATGAAAAATTCTTTTTTTAATAAACATGCTCTTGTTTGCGGTAGCACAGATGGTATCGGAAAAGAAAGTGCGATTCAGTTAGCAAAAAATGGGTGTGAAGTAACTCTTATTTCTCGTAATGAGAAGAAATTAATTAAAACTCTTGGAGAGCTTTCTACTAAAGAAAACCAAAGTCATTCTTTTCTTGTAGCAGATTTTAATGAGACATTACTTTTAGAAAAAAAAATATGTGATTATGTTCAAAATTTAAATAAACCAATCCATATTCTGGTAAATAATTCTGGAGGTCCAAAAGGTGGATCACTTCTAGAGGCCGGTTTAGATGAGTTTAGACAAACATTTGAAAGGTTACTAATTGCAAACCAAATTATGGCTCAAGCTGTAGCTCCTATCATGAAAAAAAACAATTATGGAAGGATTATCAATATTATTTCAACTTCAGTAAAACAAGTGATTCCTGGATTGGGCGTATCAAATACCATTCGAGGAAGTGTAGCTCAGTGGGCTAAAACCTTGGCTATAGAATTGGGTCCTTTTGGTATATCGGTAAATAATATTTTACCAGGCTATACAACTACTAAACGTCTTCAAGAAATTGCCACTAATAAAGCTGATGAATTAAATATCACCCCTGATGAAGTCATGAAGTTATGGGAACAAAAGACCACATTAAAGCGATTGGGGACTCCCTCTGAGATCGCGAATGTAATTACATTTTTATCTTCAGAAAAATCAAGCTATATAACGGGTCAAAATATTTCTGTTGATGGTGGTAGATTAGGTGTTTGATGTATAAAAGAATTAATTTCGAACAATTTACTGAACTAGACCCTAAATGGGTTAGGTCTCAAATTTCAAGCTTTATCAAAGAAGACACACCTTATGGAGATCTCACAACAGATTCGATTACCTTTAATAATAAGCCAGTTATTGCGAATATGGTTGCAATGGAGCCTTTTATTTTTTGTGGTGAGAGTTATATACCATTTTCTTTTCCGGATGGTTGCAAGGCTACAGTTTTATCAAGAGATGGATTCAAAGTAAATGCTGGAGATTCAATTGCTGAAATAATTGGCCCTGCAAACAGAATACTTACTTTTGAAAGAGTTATTCTTAACCTTGTTCAGCGTCTATGCGGTATTAGCACGGAGACCCACAATTATTGTATGCTTGACCTTCCAAATGATTTTAAAGTGATGGATACTAGAAAAACAACACCAGGGTTGAGACTCTTTGAAAAGCATGCAGTTTCTGTTGGTGGAGGGTGGAATCATCGACTGAATCTTTCGTCTGCGATATTAATCAAGGATAATCATTTAGAGGCTGCTGGAAGTATAAGTAATGCTATTTCAATGATAAAAAAAAAAGTAGTTAAAGGAATTCCCATTGAGCTTGAGGTCGACACAATTGATCAGCTCAAGGAAGGCCTTAAATTTGATATAGATGGTTTTCTTCTAGATAATATGAAGCCTGAATTAGTGAAGAAATGCGTTCATTTAATAAGGGAAAGTAAAGATGGAGATTCTATATTTATTGAAGCAAGTGGAGGAATTAATTTTAATACATTGGAATCTTATGCAAACACCGGAATTGATGGAGTTTCAATGAGCGCCATAACAGCAAATGCACCATCTGTAGATATTAAACTAGAATTCTCAAATGATTGAGGTCATTAAAAACTATGTAAATGGAGAACTAACTGCGCCATCCTCGAATAACTATATAGATGTCTTTGAACCTGCAACTGGGAAGATCTATTCACATGTTCCAAACTCAGATGACAAGGACACTGACTTCGCAGTCTCCGCGGCTAAGAAAGCATTCCCTGTTTGGTCGAAGCATTCTATAAAAACAAGATCGAATTATCTATTAAAATTAGCTTCTGAAATTAAAAAAGACTCTGAAGACTTAGCTTTTTATGAATCAAGAGATACTGGTAAACCAATTAGTCTAGCTCGCCGATTAGATATACCGCGAGCTATTGAAAATTTCACTTTCTTTAGCGACTATACTCAAAATTTTACGGATTATTTCACTTTTGAAAGCAAGGATTCTAAAAATCATATACAAAAATCTCCATTGGGTGTTGTCGCTTGTATTACTCCATGGAACCTCCCGTTATATCTTTTGACATGGAAGATTGTACCGGCATTAATTATGGGAAATACTGTTGTTGCAAAGCCATCTGAGATTACTCCATATACCGCTTTTAAATTAGCTGAAATATGTAAAAGAATTAACCTTCCTCCTGGTGTTTTAAATATTATAAATGGTTCCGGAGATAAGGTAGGAAAAAGAATAACTAATCACCCTGACATAAAAGCAATTTCATTTACAGGTGGGACAGAAACGGGGGGGAAAATTTTCAGCAAGGCATCAAGGACTTTTAAAAAATTAGCTCTTGAAATGGGCGGCAAAAACCCAGCTATTATATTTGAAGATTGTAATTATGATCAAATGCTAGAAACTGTTATAAAGTCCTCTTTTACAAACCAAGGACAAATTTGTTTATGCAGTTCAAGACTACTTATAGATGAATCTATCTACGAAAAATTCAAAATAGATTTCTGTGAAAGGGTTTCTAAAATACGTATTGGTGATCCCAATGATACTGAGACTCAATTTGGGGCAATAACATCTAAGCCTCACTTTGATAAAATCAATCATTACATTAATTTAATAGATAAAGAAAATGGCTCTATTTTGGTAGGTGGGAATATAAAAAAAATGGATAATCGTTGCGAAAAAGGTTGGTTTATTGAGCCCACAGTTGTCGAGGGCTTGGGTATAGATAGCCAGTTAAATAAAGATGAAATTTTTGGTCCCATTGTTACACTTCAAACTTTTTCCTCTGAGGAAGGAGTTATTAAACTTGCAAATAAAACAAAATATGGATTATCTGCAACAATATGGTCTGAAGATATATCAAAGGCTAATAGAGTTGCGGAAAAAATTGATTCAGGTGTTATTTGGATTAATTGTTGGATGGTTCGAGATTTAAGAACACCCTTTGGTGGATTAAAACAGTCAGGATATGGAAAAGAAGGGGGGGAAGATGCTCTTCGATTTTTCACAGAACAAAAAAATATATGTATTCAGTCCTAAAAAAAAAGTACCAAATAAAATAAGGTTTAAATAAAATATGATGGATGAAATAAACTCCTCAAATGCTCCTGAACCTGTTGGGAGTTATCCCCATGCCCGTCGAGTTGGGAATCTACTTTTTCTTTCTGGTGTGGGACCTAGAAAACCTGGTACAAATGTTATTCCAGGAGTCCTTTTTGATGGCCAAGGAAATGCTTTAGGTCATGATATAGAAGTTCAATGTCATTCAGTTTTTGAAAATATTAAAATTATTTTGGAGGAGTCTGGGAGTGACTGGAATAATTTAGTTGATGTGACAGTGTTTCTAACTAATATGCAACGTGATTTTGATATTTATAACAAAATATATGGTGTCTATTTCAAAGATAATCAACCATGTAGAACAACCGTAGAGATATCATCTCTCCCAACTCCAATTGCTATAGAACTTAAGTGTATTGCAACAATTGATTAAAATATAACATGGAAATAACAAGACCTTTAAACCTGAAAAGATGGGTTGAGTCTAATAGGCATTTATTGAAGCCACCAGTTGGGAATAAAGTTATTTATGAGGATGGTGACTTTATTATTATGGTTGTTGGAGGTCCAAATAAAAGAAAAGATTATCATGTAGACCCTTTAGAAGAATTTTTTTATCAACTGGAAGGCGATATGATGTTAAAAATAATAGATAATGGAAAAAAAGTTGATATGATAATAAAAGAGGGCGAAATATTTTTATTACCTAAAAACATTCCTCATTCTCCTCAAAGATTTTTAAATACTGTTGGTCTTGTTGTGGAATATAAAAGAAATAAAGGTATCTCTGATACTTTTCAATGGTATTGTGATACATGCCATAATTTATTACATGAAGTAAAGGTAGAATTAGAAGATATAGTTATTCAATTACCTATTATCTTTGAATCTTACTGGGAAAGTATATCAGCTAGGACGTGTGAATCTTGTGGAGAAATTCAAGAACCTATAGATAAATAATGAAAATAGATATTCACACACATATTCTCCCAGAAAATTGGCCAAACTTAAAAGAGGAATTTGGTTATGAAGGCTGGGTCTCTCTTGATCATCATCACCCTGGATCGGCTAAAATGAAGAAGGGTGAAGAAGTTTTCAGAGTTGTTGGTTCGAATTGTTGGGATCCAAATATTAGGTTAAAAGAATGTGATAGAGATGATGTAGACGTTCAAGTCTTGTCTACCGTCCCAATAATGTTTAGCTATTGGGCAAAAGCAAATGATGCATTAGTATTATCAAAAATTTTAAATGATAACATTGCAAAAGTTGTTGGTCAAAGTCCAAAACGTTTTATTGGACTTGGAACCTTACCCATGCAAAACCCAGAAATAGCTATTTGGGAATTAGAAAGATGTATTAAACAGTTGGGACTTCAAGGTGTGCAAATTGGTTCAAACATAAATGGGAAAAACCTTAATGACCCGTCTTTATTTCCTGTCTTTGAAGCCGCATCCGACTTAGGAGCAGCTATTTTTATTCATCCATGGGACATTCTTGGACGTGATCAAATAGAACAATACTGGTTACCTTGGTTGGTAGGAATGCCTGCTGAAACATCACGTGCTATTTGTTCCCTGATTTTTGGAGGTGTTTTTGAACGTCTTCCGAACTTAAGAGTTGCTTTTGCTCATGGCGGTGGTTCTTTTCCTGCAACATTTGGTAGGATTAAACATGGTTATGATGTAAGGCCTGATTTATGTGCTGTAGATAATAATATTGACCCAAGTGAATATCTAGGTAAATTTTGGGTTGATTCACTTGTCCATGATCAGGATGCGCTGGATTTTCTCATAAAAAAGATAGGTAGTAAGAGTATTGCTCTAGGTTCAGATTACCCTTTCCCTTTAGGTGAGTCCACGCCAGGAAATTTGGTAGAAAAGTCAGATCTAAGCGAAGAAATTAAAAATAATATCCTTTACAAAAATGCATTAGACTGGTTAAACCTTGAAAAAAAATATTTTAAATGAAATTTGATTCAAACAAGTCTTTTGCAAAGAAAGAAGATATTAAAGATCAACTCAAGCATTTTCGAGAGAAGTTTTATATTCCAAAAAACAAAAATAAGGAAAATCTAATTTATTTTTGTGGAAACTCTCTAGGCTTACAGCCTAAGGCAGTTCCGGAAGTATTAAAAAAGGAATTAGAAGTCTGGCAAGAAAAAGGCGTACTTGGCCAAGAGGATCGTTGGATAAATTATCATGAAAGGTTAACGAATTCTTCAGCAAGTGTTGTTGGAGCAAAAGCTTCAGAAGTTGTAATAATGAATGCATTAACTGTCAATATTCATTTATTACTTGTCTCATTCTATAGGCCAAAAAAAAATTGAATTGGAGTGGGAATAATGAAAAAACAAATAACTGAAGATAAAAAGATTCAAGAACAACAAAATAATTTCAATAATGCTCTCATTACTGCAACAGAAGGTGCAGTTAGAAGATTAAAGTCTGTTATGAAAGCAGATGGTAAAGATAATCACATCTTAAGAATGTCTGTTGAAGGTGGAGGTTGTTCAGGTATGACGTATAAAATGGATTTTGAGGATAAGAAGTTGGAATTTGATAAAACTTTTGAATCAAATGGACTAACCATAGTTTGTGATTTAAAAAGTTGGCTTTACCTTCAAAATGTAGAAATTGATTACTCAGATGACCTCTTGAATGGGGGATTCAAAATTAAAAACCCTAACGCAGAAAGAACATGCGGATGTGGAACAAGTTTTTCAGCATAATCTATTAAATAGAGTATAAAAAATGCCAAATGAACAACAAATAATTGATTCTAACCTCAGTAAAGAATACGAATATGGATTTGTCTCTGATATAGAGTCCGAAACATTACCCCCTGGTTTAAATGAAAATATAATTCGTATTATATCTAAAAAGAAAGATGAGCCCCAATGGCTTTTAGATTGGCGATTAAAGGCTTTCGAATTATGGAAAAAGTTGCCTGAGCCATCCTGGGCAAATGTTAAATATGAAAAAATTGACTACCAAGCAATTAGTTACTTTTCAGCACCAAAGAAAAAAGAACTCGCAAGCTTAGATGAAGTAGATCCTGAATTACTAAGAACCTATGATAAGCTAGGTATACCTTTAGAGGAACAAAAAATGCTGTCGGGTGTCGCCGTTGACGCTGTGTTTGATAGCGTATCTGTTGCAACAACATTTAAAGAAGATTTAAAAAAAGAGGGCGTTATCTTTTGTAGCTTTTCTGAAGCGGTAAAAGAGTATCCTCATCTAGTAAAAAAATACCTTGGTAGTGTAGTTCCTCATAGTGATAATTATTATGCAACTCTTAATTCTGCTGTTTTTACAGATGGTTCATTTGTATACATTCCAAAAGGTGTACGTTGCCCAATGGAATTATCAACCTATTTCAGAATAAATGAAGCTAATACGGGACAATTTGAGCGTACTCTTATTATTGCGGATAAAGATAGTCATGTAAGCTATCTTGAAGGCTGTACCGCTCCTATGAGGGATGAAAACCAACTGCATGCAGCTGTTGTCGAGTTAGTTGCACTTGAAAACGCAACAATTAAATATTCGACTGTCCAGAATTGGTATCCAGGTGCACCAGATACAGGCTTAGGGGGTATTTATAACTTTGTCACAAAACGTGGTGCATGCCTTGGAGAAAATTCAAGAATTTCATGGACCCAAGTTGAGACTGGATCCGCTGTAACTTGGAAGTATCCTTCCTGTATTTTGAAAGGGGATAATTCTGTTGGAGAATTTTATTCTGTTGCTGTAACAAATAATTTTCAGCAAGCCGATACAGGTACCAAGATGATTCACATCGGTAAGAATACTAAAAGTACAATTATCTCAAAAGGTATTTCCGCAGGTAAAGGTCAACAAACATACAGAGGCGAAGTTAAAATAATGAAGGGGGCTGAAAATGCCCGGAATTTTTCTCAATGTGATTCAATTTTAATTGGAGATAAATGTGGAGCACATACTTTTCCTTATATTGATGTTCGAAACCCTTCTGCTCAGATGGAGCATGAAGCAACTACGTCTAATATTGGAGAAGATCAAATGTTCTACTGTAACCAACGAGGAATCTCTTCGGAAGATGCTGTTTCAATGATTGTGAATGGATTTTGCAAGGATGTTTTTAAAGAGCTGCCAATGGAATTTGCAGTGGAAGCAACAAAATTAATGGAAGTGAGCTTAGAAGGAAGTGTCGGCTAATAAGGGTATGAAAAGATGTTAAGTATAAAAGATTTACATGCTGAGATAGATCAAAAATCTATTCTCAAAGGTATCAACCTAGAAATTAAACCAGGTGAGATGCATGCTATTATGGGTAGAAACGGTTCAGGTAAAAGTACTCTATCTAATGTTATTACTGGCCGTGAAAACTATTCAGCAACAAAAGGTTCTCTTGAATTAAATAATGAATCCATTCTGGATTGGACACCTGAAAAGAGATCGCTAGAAGGCATCTTCATGTCGTTCCAATACCCTGTTGTTATTCCCGGTGTTAATAATACATATTTTCTCAAAGCCGCATTGAATGCAAAACGAAAATATTTTGGAGAAAAAGAACTCGATTCTGCTGGTTTTTTAAAGGTGATTAAAGAGAACCTCAAGGAACTGGATATGGATATGAAATTCCTACAACGTCCCGTTAACCAAGGCTTCTCTGGCGGTGAAAAAAAACGAAATGAAATATTGCAAATGCTTACCCTTGAACCGAAACTAGCCATACTTGATGAAACAGATTCAGGCCTTGATATTGACGCTCTAAAAATAATCGCGGAAGGTGTAAATAATTATAGATCTCCCGATCGTTCATTTTTGGTTATTACTCACTATCAAAGATTACTTAAGTACATCAAGCCAGATTTTATTCATGTTTTAATTGATGGAAAAATTGTCAAATCTGGAGGAAAAGAACTCGCACTTGAATTAGAAGAGAAGGGATATAACTGGCTTGATTCATGAAAAGCTTAGATTTTCATAATGAATTTGAAAAAATCATCAATAGAGATTATTTTTCAAAAAAGATACAGCCTATCAGGAAAAATGCTTTTGACAAATTTTCCGAATTTGGCTTGCCTAATAAAAAACTAGAAGATTGGCGTTTTACAAATCTCAATCATTTCTTAAAGTCTTCCTATGTATTATCAGAATCAAAACATAGCGAGCCACTTAAACTTGATTTAACTAAATTTGAGATCCCAAACACAAGCACTATAGTCTTCATTAATGGTCACTTTAAAAAAGAACTTTCTGATAAAATAGATAATGTTAGATTGTTATCTGGCATTGATTATTTAGAATCAAAGAATTGGTCTCTGCAAAACCCCTCAGACTGTCCTTTTGAACTTCTTAATACATCATTTATGGATTCTGGAATGAGTATTGTTTTAGAAGAGGGTCAGAATCCTGAAAAGCCAATCCGATTCCTCTTTATTGCTTCTGCTAAAGAAGAATTAATGATTTCTCCAAAAATACATATTGACTGTAGCCTAAATAGTTCACTCACATTTATCGAGCACCAAGTTGGGTATTCTGATAATTTTTTTATGAATAGTTCTATAAACTGCTTTCTTGACGAAAACTCTTCACTGCACCATATAAAAATTCAATCAGATTCTCCAAAAGCGGTTAACATAAATAGAGTTCATGTTAAGCAGAATAAAGATAGTCAGTATACATTTTTTTCCCTAGCGCTAGATTCTCAATTATCCCGTTTAGATATTAAAAATGACTTGAATGGCGAAGGCGCCGACTGCTCGATAAATGGCTTGTCTCTTTCGACTCAAAATGAACAGCTTGGCTCACATATTCTAACAAATCATTTCTCCCCTAATTGTTCAAGTAGTCAAAATTTTAAGAATATTCTACATGGAAAATCCTCTGGAATATTTAATGGGAAAACTGTAGTTCATCAAAATGCACAAAAGACGGACTCAAAACAATCAAATAAAAATTTAATTCTTTCAAATAATGCTATAATGAACTCGAACCCACAGTTAGAAATTTATGCTGACGATGTAAAGTGCGCTCATGGCTCAACAACCGGTTCACTTGATAAAGATGCAATTTTTTATCTTCGGTCACGAGGACTTAGTTTTATGAATGCACAAAAATTATTAATGGAAGGGTTTGCGGTTGAATTGTTCGATGTTATAAAGAATGAATCAATAAAAACATTTATCATTCAAAAATTTGAAAAGTGGCTTAGCGAGAAGACTTAAAAATGTCTTTTAAAAATATATTAATTGATCTCCGAGAAATCTTTGAATTATTTGAAGATCCAAAAGATAAGTTTATACAATTAATGGATATGGCAAAAGAGTCCAACGTTCTAGACGTTTCCGATAAAATTGATAAAAATAAAATTATTGGCTGCACCTCCCAAGCATGGGTCTTAGTAACAAAAAATAAAGATAAAACTTTCACCATAAAAACAGATTCAGACTCACAAATAGTGAAAGGTCTCTTATCCATTTTAGAAAAAATTTTTCAAGGTCAAACGGCAGAAAAGATTTTAGAAATGACAAGCCAAGAGATCCTGGCATCCATAGGACTCGAGGGATCTGTTTCAAGCCAACGAACAAACGGCTTTTCAAGTGCTGTTAAAAAAATCCAAGGAATAGTAAGATGAATGAAATACCTACCGAATCCGTTCGTTTATTACGAGACGTTGATGCTTATATGGTACCATCAGGGGATGAAGTAAAGTTATTAGCTGGAAATTTGGTAAAAATCACTCAAGCTCTTGGGGGTAATTATACAGTTATAATGAATGGTAATATGGTTCAAATTCGAGAAGAAAATGCTGACGCACTTGGAATGGAAATCGCTATACCAAAAGCTTCCTCTAGCTTTAATGGTGACATTACTCAACAAGTTTGGGATCAGTTGAAAACATGTTATGATCCAGAGATACCGGTTAATATTGTGGAGCTGGGACTTATTTATGATTTGAATGTACTGGGTCCAGAAGAAGATAAAAAAGTTGAAATTCAGATGACACTCACTGCCCCTGGATGTGGAATGGGCCCTGTGATCGCTGAGGAAGTTGATCGTAAGATAAATGGTATAAACGGAGTCACTAGTGTCAAAGTTGATTTAGTTTGGGAGCCAATGTGGAATCGAGACATGATGAGTGAAGAGGCAAAACTTGAGTTAGGAATGCTATAAATGGATGATTGGGCAAATAAGATTAAGAATGATTTCCCTATTTTTGATTCGTCTGATTTAATCTATTTAGATAATGCAGCTACCACACAAAAACCTGAATCTGTAATAAATGCCATTAATGCATTTTATAAAGAGACCAATGCTAATGTACACAGAGCTATTTACTCCATTGGAAATGAAGCTACAAAACGATTTGAAGATGCACGGGAAAAGGTAAGTTCTTTTATAAATGCCCCCAGTTCAAAAGAAGTAATATTTACAAGCGGAGCCACTGAATCACTTAATTTATTGGCTAGTTCCCTAGTCAGTAATTTAAAACCAGGTGACGAAATTCTTCTTTCTGAAATGGAACATCATTCAAATATAGTTCCGTGGCAAATCGTGGCTAAAAAATTCAACTTAATAATTCGATATCTTCCAATTGATCAAATTGGAGAGTTAGATCTAAATAATTCTGAAGACTTTTTTACTAAAAAAACTAAAATTGTTTCCATTGCCCATGTATCTAATGTGTTAGGAACGATCAATCCAATTAAAAAGCTTGCTGGGATGGCTCATAGTATAGGAGCTATTTTCATTGCAGATGGGGCACAAGGCGCACCGCATACTAAAGTTGATGTAAAAGAATTTGATTGTGATTTTTACGTATTTTCAGGTCATAAAATGCTTGGTCCCACAGGAGTGGGAATTCTTTGGGGTAAAACAAAACTACTCGAAGAAATGGATCCTTTTATGGGCGGCGGAGAAATGATAGAAGATGTTTCTTTCGAAGAATCTACATGGAACAATATTCCCTATAAATTTGAGGCAGGTACTCCAAATATTGCACAGGCGATTGGTCTTGGTGCAGCTATTGACTATTTGAATACTATTGGAATAGAAAACATTCAAAGTCACGAAAAAAAGCTTACTAGGTACGCATTGGAACAAGTTTCACAAATTAAAAACATAATGATCCATGGTACTTCAAATAATAAATCTGGTGTAATAAGTTTTAATATTAAAGACATTCACCCTCAAGACCTCACTCAATTTTTAGACCAAGACAATATCGCAATTCGAGTAGGGCAACATTGTGCACAACCACTTTTATCCGTGTTAAAGGAGACTTCTACCGCACGGATTAGTTTTTATATTTATAATACTCATGAAGATATTGATAAGTTTTGTCACTCAATAAACAAAACCTTATCCTACTTCTAATATGGAAACAATTCAGTTAGATGATTTTTTAGATGGTGGTATCATCAGAGAGAAATCTTTCAGAGAAATGGTTTCAAAAATTGACTACCGTCTTTATCAAAATAAAAAAGTCATTATCAAAGGATGTGCTGGCGTCCAAGTACCAACATGGGCTTATTTAATTTTAGTATCTCGTATTGCGCAGATAGCTGATAAAATATATTATGGTGAACCAAGAAGCGCTGTCAAAATTTTTGATAAAAAGAAAATCTAGAAGTATTATTTTACAATTAATTAATTAAGGTTTCTACCATACTATGGCTGAAAAAATACGCGTAAGCTGGGAAAAATATTTTATGAATATTGCCAGTGAAGTTTCAACTCGCTCGACTTGTGACAGAAAACATGTTGGGGCTGTTATTGTGCGTAAAAAAACAATTCTCTCGACAGGTTATAATGGTAGTATCAAAGGATTACCTCATTGTGATGATTCTGGACATGAAATGGTTGAGGGTCATTGTGTTCGGACTACTCATGCTGAAGCCAATTCAATTGTACAGGCAGCAAAAAATGGTGTCCAAATTGATAATGCAGAAATATTTGTTACCGCATCTCCATGCTACAATTGCTTTAAACTCATTGCTAATGCTGGAATAAAGAAAATCTATTATAATGAGTTTTATAGGGACGAGCGTATTATTGAACACGCAAAAAATGCTGGAATTGATTTAATAAATATTAAGTAGAAAGAACAAAAAATACTATGGACGTACGAACAGTAAAATATACGGAAGAAAATGCACCTTCTGTCTTTACACAGTCTCTACATCAAACAGGATTCAGCGTACTGAAAGACCATCCTATTGATTTATCTTTAATAAATGATGTTTATGAAGAGTGGAGCATGTTTTTTTCAAGAGGGATCAAAGAAAAATATCTTTTTAATAAAAGCACACAAGATGGTTTTTTTCCATTTAAATCCGAAAATGCTAAAGGTAATCCCGCTAAGGACTTAAAAGAGTTTTTTCATTATTATCCTTGGGGAATTTTCCCTGAAGAGCTGAGCAATAAAACAAAAATTTTATTTAGGCAACTTGTCGAGCTAACTGAGACTTTACTCGGATGGATTGAAAAAGAATCACCAGAAAATGTTAAAATACTATTTTCAATGCCTTTACCAGAGATGATTGATTCAAGCCCTAATAATCTGCTTAGAATCATCCACTATCCTTCTTTAAAAGGAAACGAAGATAAAAGTGCTTTGCGAGGTGCTGCTCACGAAGATATAAATTTAATCACCCTTTTAGTTTCAGGCACTGAACCCGGTTTACAAGTTCAAAACAACAATGGAAAATGGCAAAGCATCACATGTGACCCTGGCTCTATTGCGGTGAATACTGGAGACATGCTTCGAGAAGTATCTAAAGGGTATTTTCCCTCAACAACGCACAAAGTTATAAATCCGAAAAAGGTTGATGCGAATATTAGTAGATACTCAATGCCTTTATTTTTACATCCAAAAAGTACTGTCCGCCTTTCAGAAAAATATATTGCTGGAGAATATTTAAATGAGCGTTTAAAAGAAATTGGATTAAAGTAAAATTAAAAGGTTATTTACCTAAACCTTTTGATACCATTTCTGCAATATCTAATATATTTATATTAGAATCATTTTCAGTTGTTTTTGCTCCATCCTCTAACATAATATTGCAAAAATTACAAGCAGCAGCAACTGTTTTAGCCTTTGTGTCTACAGCCTGCTTGACTCGATTTTGGTTAATCCTATCCCCTGTTTTAACTTCATACCACATATTACCACCTCCAGCTCCACAGCAAAAACTCTCAGATTTAGATTTTTCCATCTCTATAAGATTCCCATCTCTTAAAACTGACTGGATTACATTTCTTGGAGCATCATATTCATCATTATGTCTTCCAAGATAGCAAGGGTCGTGGAAGGTGACATCTTCATCCATCCAAGGAGTAGGTTCAATTTTTTTATCACTTATTAATTCATCAATAAATTGTGAATGATGCACTACATCCAGTTCAATACCGAGCTCTGAATAATCATTTTTCAATGTGGTAAAACAATGAGGGCATTGAGTTACTATTTTTTTAAATTTATACTGTTCAAATGTTTCTTTATTTTGTTCAGCCATTGTTTGAAAAAGGTATTCATTTCCAATCCTACGAGCTGAATCGCCAGTACATGTCTCTTCATTTCCCAATGATGCAAAATCAACACCCGCCTTATTCATTACATCAACAACCGCTTGTGAAATTTCACGCCCTCTTGAATCATATGCTCCGCTGCACCCAGCCCAATATAAAACATCCGCTTCTTTTTTCTCTCTCATCAAAGGAACATTTTTTCCCTCCATCCAGTTCTCCCTGTCTTGCGGAGATAAACCCCATGGATTACCGTAGTTTTCAATTTTTTCAAAAGTTTCTACTGCATCTTGAGGAAATTTTGATTCTGTCATTACAAGGTCTTGCCTTACTCTTAAAATATCTATCATCGGCTCATTCCCAACTGGACAAACTTCTACGCAATATCCGCATGTTGTGCAACTCCAAGCTGCTTCCTCAGACAACATCCAATCCGTTAAGGGAATATCTACTTGTTCACCATTTGATAGAGATGAAAGGTTTTCATTCAAAAAATATCGCTTATTGATTTCTATTGCAGAAGGTGATAATTCTTTTCCGGTTTCGTATGCTGGACATGCATCTTGACAACGATTACATTGGATACATGCATAGCCGTCTAATAACTGAGTTTCGGGTAAATGATGCAGTCTAGAAGAACCAAATTGTTCTAGACTTTCATCTTCAAAATCAATTTTTTCAATACTCGCCATTGATTTTCTTTTTTCTTTAGCCATTATATTAATAGGCCCCATAAAAAGATGAGCATGTTTTGAATAAGGGAAATATGGTAAAAATAATAAAATTAGACCAAGTGCAAACCACCAAGTTATATGTTCAAAAAGAACAATATTTTCAGCTGGTAGATTAGACCATAATTTTGCAACCATATTTGCAGCAGGTTGGTATGAATCTGCTTTTGAATGAGCAATTTCAAATGATGCAGATAAAAAGCGAGATCCAACATGAGCTATTATAAAAGAGCCAACTAAAAGAGAATCTATTTTCATACCACGTTCAGCTAGATCAGATAACATTACAGGAGAGTTAATCTTTAATCGTTTATCTTTTTGTAAAAACCTTCTTGCAATGAAGTAAAGAACACCAAACAGAACTATCACACTAAAAATATCAACAAATAATCGATAGGTATTACCGATTATATGATTTGGTAAAAATTTAAAATCTGGAATAAAACCATATAGAACATCCAATACATTTACTACAAGATATAGAGTGAAGCCCCATGCAACTAATGCATGGATAAATCCTACCATTGGCCTGGTTTTAAATAATGTTTTTTGAGAAAGAAAAGCCCACAAGCCTTCCCGCCAATTTTTGAGGACTTCATTCCAAACTATTGGTTTGGAACCCATACTGATAACTTTAAACATTCGACTAAAAGTAATGTAAGCGGCAGCAAGGCAGCCAGTCGTTAAAATAAGGAAAGCTATTTTTTCAATAAAGGATAACAATAAAAGGTCCTATAAATTTTCATGAAATATCTTATCCTAATTTATAAGATGAAATGAATAGTATCTAAAAAAAAATATTAGAGTGGAAATTATTTTTTAGAAAAAAGAAACCTCTATTTGGACTCTTCTGGTGTGTTAATCGATAAAGATTAATAAATTATGATTTTTTGAGAGCTTCAATCAAGTTAGGAACAATCTCTAAGACATCACCAACAACTGCGTAATCTGCAATCTCAAAGATTGGCGCTTCGGAATCTTTATTTATTGCTAGGATACACTTTGATCCTTTCATTCCTACAACATGTTGAATCGCACCAGACACACCAAGTGAAAAATACAATTTTGGTGAAACATTATTTCCCGAGCTTCCCACTTGACGAAAGGAATCTATCCAACCAGAATCTACAACAGGTCTACTTGCAGATATTTCAGCACCCAGTAAGCCTGCTAATTCGAATGCAATAGGAATATTTTCTTCTTTTTCAATTCCACGCCCCACAGAGACAAGAAGATCTGCAGACTCTAAATCAACGTCTCCAGGTGCTTCTTGGAATGGTTCTTCAGATTTAGAGCGGATAACCGACGAATCAAATTGTATATCCAACTCACGAAATGAAGATTGACCTGATACCAGGTCTTCATCACTGTAAGCAGCGGATTGAAAGCTTATAATTTTTTGCTCTTTTAAAGGTATTACAGAAGCGTTTAATTTTGCATTCAAGACTTGTTTGACGAATTTTCCATTCTGAGTGGAGATAATATCGGGTAGAAAAGGAATATCTAACTTGGCAGATAATCGAGGAGCAAAATCTCTGGTTTGATAAGTATGTCCTAACATTATATTTTCAGGTGCCTCATCCCTAATTACTTGTGAAATAATTTCCGTAAACCCATCTGCATTGTATGATTCGACGAATTCATTTTTAACCATCAGTATTTCTTTTAGTTGTACGTTTTCTAATTCAGAAGCAATTATGTCAGCATCTTTTCCAATTGCAAGAGCATAAACCTCGCCACCTAAATTTTGTGCAGCAACAATCGCTTCTTTACTCAAACGATGTAGAGTTCCTCTATTACTTTCTAAAATGACAAGAGTCTTCATAGCTAAACTACCTTAATTTCATTTTTCAATATATTAACTATACGCTTTACAACTTCACCTGAATCACCTTCAATAAATTCTGTTTTTTTGGTTGTTTCTGGCAAAGAAATTTTTTCAATGATTTGTGATTTACTTCCACTATTTATATCACTATTTAGAAATACTTTAATCTCTTTTTTCTTTGCTCCCATTATACCTTTCAGTGAAGGATACCTCGGAGTATTTAAACCAGACTGAATACTAATAGAGGCAG
>JAOHKG010000024.1 GCA_028101095.1 Fidelibacterota bacterium
ATAATTACTTTTGAAAGAGCTGTAATTCCAAAAACAAAGCCTAATATTCCAAATGCTTCCATATTTTATCTCCTCTTTATACCAAAACTAGGAGGCCACAAACAAAAATACTATGGACTTTTAAATTGAGTTATTTTGCGGAAATCTGTGGCTAAATATCAATGAAGCAGAAAAGTTAAATAAACATAAAAAGGATGTTTAATTATTTAAGTAGAACCATCTTTTTTGTTTGAGTGAAATCACCTGCTATAATACTGTAAAGATATACTCCTGCAGGAACTTGCCTACCTTGATTATCCATCGCATTCCATTGAACTGATTTGTAACCTGCAATTTGATTTTGATTGATTAAGTTAGTAATTACATTACCCATCAAATCATATATTGTAATTTCAACCAGAGATTCTTTTACTAAACTATATTTTAGTGTTGTAACGGGGTTAAAAGGGTTCGGGTAATTCTGTTGAAGAGAGTAACCTTTAGGCATAACCAGGTTCTCATTTGAAAGAGCTGTTGCATCCATAACGGATGAATGACCGCTACTATTTCCAGCATAATCAATCGCAGATACCCTATAAAAATAATCTTCTTCGCTATCATAATCAGAAATTAAAAAATATGATGTCTCTGTTTCAAAACTTTGAGGATTGAGAAACTCTTCGGTTTCATCTCTTTCAACAATGTAATAATGAAAATCTTCATCTGAGACTTCGTTCCATTCAAGTTGTAAATTATTATCAACTACAGTCATTATAACTCCATTTGGTACTGTAGGTGCGATATTATCAAGGGAATACCCAGAGCCAACTTCACTCTCAAGAATAAAATCATATACAAAATTCTGTGCAATTACCCTAAATGTACTCAATTCAGAATTTTGACTTGATGAGTCCCCTAAGGTAGTTGCCTCAAAAATATACTGTTCGCTGTATTGCGCACCGAAGGATCCAATATTTACCCAATTTTCAGAGTCAAGTCTTTGGATGGTATACATGTCTAATCCAGCCGGATGATCTTCTAAATCAATTATTGACCTATCGATGGTAATATAGACACGACCACCTTGGTCATTCGGAATATCTATAATTCCGGAAATTTTTGGTGCAACATCAACAGGTCCAGAGCGCCAATATGATACACCGCCTCCGCCTCCGCCACCATCTCCATCAGCTCCACCTCCTGGCCACCCAGTACCACCCCCAGATGTCCAACTAGTAAAATGAATATCGTAATATTGATCATCAGGTATTGAATAGAATGAACCAATCGTACCCGGCAAAAACCTGGCTACATAAATAATATTTAGAACTCCAGCGTTACCATAAGGACCAATACCACCGAGAACATTATTACTATATGTGGGACCACCTCTCCAAAGAGTGCTCTGTGGAGAACCAAATTCATAGCTATTTTCTATTATTGGATTGTAGAGCATTTGGTTGTCACCTCTAAGTAGAGCAACATTATCAGAAATTATATCCCAATTTTCAGGGTCACTTAAATCGGCATAATCTTCTTTTTCGTAATAGATTGTTCCTTCTTCACAAAATGATATTGGATACTCGTCACAGCAATTATCTTCACCATAAAGAAATTCCTCCATTTCAAATGCTACTTCCGCTCCCTCAACGTAATTAAAAGAAAGATACATTTGACGGCAATCAGCAAAAATTAATACGCTCATAAAAGTAACGAATGCTATTAAATTTTTCATGTACTACCCCATTTGCTATGAAAGAAGATCAAAAAAGTATATATAAATTTGGCTCGAAAACATTTGCTTATTCAAATTAAAATTTCAAAAATGCTGTTTTCTTAACCTATGTTAATTATTAAAACTATTTGATATATAAAGAGCTAAATCGAAAAATTATCAAAAAAGAACTTTCATTACTTCAATAGAATCATCTTCTTTTTTTGACTTAAATCACCTGCCTGAATCTTATATATGTAAACTCCTGCTGATACAGACTCACCTTGATTGTTTCTAGCGTCCCATTGTATGAGCTTACTTCCAGAATATTGATTAGTATTTGGAAATTTTTTAACAATATTACCTAAAATGTCAAACACAGTAATTCTTACAAATGCATCTTCCGACAAATCGTATCTTAAGTTGGTAATTGGATTAAATGGATTAGGATAATTATAAATATTATTTAGCCTGAAATTATTAACACTTTTGATTTCCGCGTTTGAATTATCAAATACTGATATTGCATCGAGTAGTTCTCCATCAAAATCAAATAAGGTCTGATTTTCCCAAGGACTTCCAAATTGGTTTGTTGATATCCAATCAGGAGCCCAATAACAGATACCCAATCCATAATCATTCTCACTAACGAGTGTAATTAAATCACGAAGAAACAAGAACTGACCCTCCTCAGTCGCTTCATAATCTTCAAGTATTTGAGTCTCAAAACCTAAAATATTATTAGTGTTGTCATTCCATTGCAATGTAAATGGATATGCAGTTTCAGCTATCAATATTGGCTTTTGAAACTGATTTCCAAGTGCATCTATGTTATTGTTCAAATCATTTAATGCTCCATGCCACATTGGATAATAGGAGATACTCAAGATATCAATATCAATACCCGTCTCGAGTAGATTACTAAAGAACCAATTACCTCCACTACTAACATGCGAGATGATTTCTATTGTATCTTGGGTATCTAAAGCACTATTTACTCCTTCAATAGCATGCATAAATAATGATCTTAATTTATTCCATTGGAATTCATTATCAGATTCATCACAAACATATCCATCTGGCCAAAGTAATCCACAATCTGTTTCATTACCAATTTGTACATATTTGGGCAACGTATTTTGATTTTTCAATTTAGTGATAACATGACGACTATATTGTTCAATACTATCGCATAAAGTTTCAAAATTCAAATCGACCCAAGCTAATGGCTTAGATTGACTGGATGGATCTGCCCAAGAATCAGAGTAATGAAAATCTAAAAATAAATCTAATCCTACACTATATGCTCTATTCGCTATTTCAAGAACACTTTCTAAGTTATTATAGTTCAGCGATGGTGCGTGCCAAATTTTAATTCTAGCAGTGTTAATACCTTTATTCTTAAATATTTGAATTGGATCAATTTGAACTCCATCTTCATAAAAAAGGCCTCCATTTTCTTCTACCTGCTTTAGCATAGAGATATCAACACCGTTGATAAATTGATTACTTTTAGTAAGCGATAACAAAAAAAGAAATCTGATAAGAATATATCTAACCATATCCAAATCTACTTATCTACCCCCAAATAAAAAAACCACGAATGTGGGGCTAAAGGTTAAAAACTATTTTTTTATGAAGGTGAATAATTAATGAAGCTGGATCATGGTTTACTAAACAAAAAATCCCTCATTTTTTTTCTTTATAAACCTGATACTGTTCAGTATTGAGCAATACTTTCATTTCTTTATTTTTAGATTTTTTTATGGATTTAAATTTCCTGCGCTTTGCAAATTTTCGGTTATCACTAATTTTTAAAGTTTTCATTTGAAGTGCGTACTTTTTTACAATTTCTTTGAATTTTGGTTTCTGCTCTTCAGACAAATCTAATTCTTCAAAATACTCTGTAAGTTGTAGCTTTAATTTTGCTTTCTCTTCGTTAGTAAGTACTGTTTCTCTAGCTATTAAAGATGAACTCATCAATATTACAATTCCGATTACAATATTTTGTTTTAATATATTCATATTATTCCTTTTTTCAGTTTTAATGATAAGATTTGTGCGAGTTACTTTTTTCCCATTGTTTTTACTTCGCAATAATTATAGACACCTAAAAAGACAATAGGTTAAAAACTATTTTTTTTATAGAGGAAAATAAAAAGTAGGGTTGGACTAACATTGTTTTACAAACAAAAAAGCCCTCAATTAAGAGAGATTTTGGTTGATAATCTGGTTTTCTCGTTAGTAGCGGGGGTAGGATTCGAACCTTCGACCTTCGGGTTATGAGCCTCACGCACTCTCTTCTCTTTTAAATTGGCTGAAAGATGAATGAACTTTGATTTAATAATGATAATATAAATAAAATTACTTTAGTTCTATATTTACTATAATGAAAACCGCAATATTTGTTGATGTTCAAAATATCTATTACACTACAAGAGATACATTTAGACGTTCTTTTGATTATAACTGTTTTTGGAATCACATAAAGTCTAAAGATCAAATTATTACAGCGAATGCCTATGCAATAGATCGAGGAGATGAAAAACAACAAAAATTTCAATATGCATTAAGATCTATTGGATTTGACGTAAAGCTTAAGCCCTACATCTCTAGAGCAGATGGCAGTACGAAAGGGGATTGGGATGTTGGCATAACTATTGATATTTTAGATTCAGCTCAAGATGTAGAAAAAGTAGTATTATTATCTGGAGATGGTGATTTTGACTTGCTTGTACGCAAAGTAATAAATAAATATGGCTGCATTGTAGATGTCTATGGAGTTAGAGGATTAACAGCAAACTCTTTAATAGAGTCTGCCTCAAAGTTTTATCCTATATCAGAGAACTTTTTAGTCTAATTTTTTAAACTAAAAAAATATATAAAATCATCAATTATACTTCATTCTATTATTCTGACCTGAACGTTTAACCCACTGTTTAATACTAGCCATTTTTTGAATCGTTATACTATAGACTCCAAATGATTTTTCGACGAGACCTCTTATAATAAATAATTTTTCCCAATTTAACAGATCTCCAAACTCTTTAAAAGTATCGGGGAATAAAACACATTCGTAGATATCCGTTTCATCTTCTAGTGTTAAAAATTGCATCGGCTGAGATTTTTTAGTAATAGATTCTTTTCGAGTAATACATACGCCCATTAAATAAATTATTTTTCCATAATGATAAGAAATATCTCTAGCCTGTATAATACGACGGCTCAAAAGAGGTCTATATATAGAGATAGGATGAACTGAAACAGGGTATCCAAAAGATTCTAATTCAAGTCTAAAAAGATCCTCACTTTCTATTTGATTTTTAAAAGAAGATCCAGATAAGATAGTTCTATTAGTATTTTGAAGATAATAACCTGCAACTTTATATGCAATTTCCTGATGAGTATGATCAAATGCTAAATCATTAAAGCAACCGGCATTGGTAAGAACCATTGCATCTGCTAAATCAAGTTCTGTCCTAATTAAAAAATTATCAAGAGAATCAAAAGGCCCAGCTTTTCTTTCATCTAAAATAACGCTCACTGCTTTTTTTTGAAGTTTTTTAATGCTCATAAAACCCATTATTATTTTATCTTTATATCCTCTCCATTCATAATAGCTCTTATTTATACTTGGTTTAATAATTTTAATTCCAAAACGTCTTGCTTCACTCATATAAGCATAAGAAGAATAGAACCCTCCTCTATTTGAAATAACTGATGCTAAAAACTCTGCAGTAAAATGAGCTTTAAGATATCCACAAGTAAAAGAAAGCATTGCATAAGAAGCTGAATGAGGCTTGCAAAAAGAATAACCAACAAAAGATTCTATCATTTCCCAAACTTTTTTAATCACTTCTTCTGAATATCCTCTACGAGCAGAATTGTTGGTGAATTTTTTTTTCCAAGGATCTACTAAATGCTCCATAGAACTACGACTCATTGTTTTTCGCAGTAATTCAGCTTCACTATATTTTAGACCTGCCATCTTCATTACAGCCATTGAAACCTGCTCTTCATAAACCATAATACCATAACTTTCTCTTAAAAACTCTAAGTCAGGATGGACTAAATTCCATTCTTCGCCATGTATTCTTGATAACATAATATTCGTAAACCTATTTGCAGCAGGCCTGATGATAGATGAGTAAATCACAACATGTTCAAAATCTACCATCCTTGATTTTGATAATAACTGCCTAGTAGCAGGACTCTCTATATAGAATACACCCATTGTTTTACCTTTTTTCATCATTTCAGTAGTCTTAGAATCTCCTATTGGCTGAATAGAATGATAATTAAAATATTTATTCCCTGATTCAGATCCACCATAATTAAAGTTGACCTGTTTAATTGTATCACGGACAACTGACAAACTACGATTGCCTAGAATATCAATTTTTAATAGACCAGAATCTTCGACTTGATCTTTTTCCCATTCAACAATTTGGACGCCTTTTGTCGCTTTTAGCACAGGAACATATTTTTGAATTTCATCTGGTACAATTACGACTCCTCCTGGATGAACCGATGAATTTCTAAAAACTCCAACAATCTTTTCACTTTCTTGTAAAATACTGATTATTGTTTCATCTAAATCTAATTTTGAAAACTTTGGATCACTTTTTACCCATTCTTCTAATTTTTTAGGAGACCTATACCAACCAATACGTTTTGTTATATTATTAATTTCTTCATTTGAAATTCCATATACTTTACCGACCTCACGAATAGCAGATCTAGGCTTTAAGAACACTTGATTCGAAACCATAGCAGTTCTTTTTTCTCCATATTTTTTAAATACATAATTCAGAATATTTTCTCTTTCATCCCATGGGAAATCAATATCAATATCGGGCATATCTTCTCTTTCTGAATGGATAAACCTTTCAAAATGCAATGTATGCCTAATCGGATCGACCTGAGTAATAAAAAGACAATAACTAACAACTGATGCTGCTGCAGAACCCCTACCAATAGTGGATTTAGTCTGCTTGATGATATCTTCTACAATTAAAAAGTAAGGAGAAAACCCTTTTTGGTTAATAAGATCCAATTCGTATTCAATTCGAGAACATGTTAACTGGTTTAATTCTTTATACCTCTTTTTGGCGCCAAAATAAACTTTTTCTTTAAGAATTTTATTAGATCGATGTGTATCTTTTAATGATAAACCTGGAAAAATAGTATTAATAAAAGACCAATCAGTTTTACATCTATCCGCTAGATAATAACTATTATTTAAAGCATTTAAACTGTTAGGAAATAAGTCAATCATCTGCTTCTCAGTTCTGAACCAATGTTTTGATGTCTTGTACTGAGAAAACTTCAGATTATTTTTTGTTGTATTGTAATAAATAGAACGAAGCATCTTGTGTGCATTGTGGTCACCAGGTGAATTAAAGTAAACATCTCCTGTAGCAACTATCTCTAATTTTAATTTTTTACTCAGCTTCTGAATTACTATTTCTTCTAAACCAGGTCTTAATTCAATAAATAAATGAGTATCTGGGACCGCTTTTTTTAATGATTTTAATGTTGACTCATTAGAGGATATAAAAAATAAACCAGTTGATTTATTTTTAATAATGTTAGCAATTGGCTGATTAAAATTTTTATGTACATCTGAAATAATTCGGCAAAGGTTTTCATAGCCATTTTGGTTTTCTACTAAAATAACTATTTCATCCATCGCTGTGATTATATTTGATCCTGCGATAGGATCTATATCATAATTACGAGCAGATTGAACAAAACGAATAAAACCCCATAGACCATTTACATCTGTTAAAGCTATTTTTTTCATAGATGATTTTTTACATAATTTTATTAAATCATTTAATGATAAAAGGCCATTCATCTTTGAATAAATAGAATGGGTATTGAGATGAATGAACATTATATTTTTCCTAATGCTTGAAAAATATTTGCAGTTTGAAGCGAACGAAGGCCATATCTTTTACGTACGCTTTCAATAGCCTTAGATAAATCCATATTCTTACTATTGATGGTTTCAAACATCGTTTTTTGCTCGGCATAAGATGTAAAATGGGTAGCTTGTATTAAAATTGATCTTATACGATTTCGTCTCTTATTTACCTTTTCAAATAATGTATAACAATCTTTAATTACAGAGAAATCATCAATCTCACTTATTTTTCCAGTTTTTTTACTCGATCTCCCGTCGCTATAATGTACCTCTATTTTGACCTTATTTGAAATCTGCCACTTTTTTCTCAACTCAAAAGCAACTTGTTCCGCTAAATCTTTTACTACTCCTTTTAAAACATCATAATTATTAGTGTCTTCTGGTAATATAGTTTGCCGAAGAATACTTTCTTGTTTTTTAACAGGTATAACGGGGCAAAAATCTTTACCATGAGACTCTTTTTCAAGTTGAGTTGAATAGGTTCCAAATAATATTTGGAACTCTTTTTTATGAAGCATCATCGATTGAATATTTTCAATCTTTTTTATCAACAAAAACTCAATTAAACGGCTTACTGACTTTTCTGATACAATAGGTAGGACAAATGGATTTAAACTGGAAAAAAATTCAGATTCAAACCCATTTTTAACCTCATGGATTTTATTAAGTACTACAGAAGTAATAGTCCTACTTACGAGCTTGTTTTGACTAATCCCAACTTGACCGAACATATTTGTTTTTTCTTTTATTGACTTAAGAATTGATAAACCGTTATTTTGGACATTACCCTTTAGATAACGCATGCCATGCATATCCAGGAAGAATTCGCCCATGTTTTTTGGTTCAACAATTGGAGTAAAATCAGAAACTATTTTATATATATAATGATTTATTTTTGTATAAAGTGATTTGTTATAAGGTAACAATCGAACACCATGATTTATTTTTCGTATTGTAGATACTTTCATGCCTTTTAATAAACCTTCTTCTTTCGCCTCAGGAGAAATAGAGATAATCGTACCATTGGGACTATTAGAAGAAAGAATAGCGACAGGACGTGTTTTTAACGTTGGGTCTATCATTCGCTCTGCCTGGAGCTCTAGACCTCTAAGACGTATGTGAAAAACGTCTCTTCCACTCATTGATGTTTTACCTAATTCAAATAGTTTCTAAAAGAATAAAGTAAGACACCATTGATACGAAAATCATCTGTCGGATCAACTGTTATAATTGGAAACTTTGGATTTCTAGGGTGAAGCTCAATACCATGACTATTCGGGACATAACACTTTAGAGTGGCTTCTCCATTAATTATAGCAACAACAATTTGTCCCGAACGAGCAATACTTGTTTTTTTAGCAACAATAAAATCACCATCATGAATCTGTTCTTCTATCATTGAATTGCCTTTAACTTGTAATACATAATGATCTGGATGTAATAAAGATGGTGGAACATCAACCATTTCAGGGTTTTCCAATGCTTCAATTGGTTCACCTGCGGCTATTAACCCCAATAATGGCAAACGAGCCATTGTAGTTGCCTGGGTCTCATTTTGATTTAATATGAGTGCTCTTTTACCATTGGGCCCTTTTATACGTGATAGATGACCTTTTTCTTCTAAGGTCTTTACGTACCAATTTACTGTCCCTAATGAGCCAAAGCCTAGTGTTGACATAATTTCTTCATAAGATGGAGACTGGCCATTGACTAATGTAAACCTCTGAATAAAGTCCAAAAACTTTTTCAATTTTGGGGACAGGGCTTTATTCATAAACTAATAAACAAGTTTGTAACAGCTTTTCCATCCCAGACAACAGATTGTGACGCTTGCTTATTTGCATAGCTATTTAGACGTGATACAGCACGCATCACTTCAAAAGATACTTTTGGTTTACTTTTCTTTTTTATAAAATATTTCATAATAATCTCTCTTTTTAAATTACTCGTAAGTTACTCGTAAGTATTATACTAAAAAAATATCTTTTATCCAAATAAAAAGCCCCAAATGGGGCTTTTTATTTGATTTTATAGAAAGATTACTAATACTAGACTGGTGCAATCCATAATCCAATGAATAATAATAAACCTGTCACACTATGCATTATAATTGTACCCCAGTTTGCCGGTTCCAATAATCTGCTATTATAATGTTTATATAAAGTTTGAATCGCTCTAAACCCAAAATAAGCAGCTAGTAATGAAATCAAAGCTTCTTTTGGCAATTTTTCACTTAATACAAGAGCAACAATACTCAAAAATGCCCCAACTACTAGTGAAACATACCCAGCTCTTGCTTTTTCTGGACCTAGTACTACAATTAATGTATTTTTCCCTGTTTGCTTATCGCTGTCATGGTCAGGAAATTCATTTACATAAACCACTGCTGATATTAGTAAGCCAATTGGTATCCCGATCAAAAAAGCTTCCGGTAAAAGTTTTCCTGTTTGCACTAGAGCACTTCCAGCGACCATCAATGGACCAAAATTCAACCCTATTATTAATTCTCCTAAACCCTTCCTAGAAGAAAATTTAAAAGGTGGAGCAGTGTAAAAAAGTCCTGAAAGAAATCCAATTAAGCCTAACCATAAAATTGGAAATCCGGCTTTTTGGATTAATGGTACACCGACTACAGCGCTTAGACCGAACGTTACAATCGCTAGCTTTAACATCCCTTTGGCAGAAATAAGACCCATTTGTATACCACGTCCACCGCCATTAAGTCCCACGTTACTATAGTTATAATTTATTTCATCGGTACCACTCACATGATCAAAATAATCATTTGAAGTATTTGTTCCGATCTGCAATAAAGATCCACCTAGCGCGGTAAGAGCAAGCCAGCCCCATTCTATCGAATATCCTGCAAATTTTGCAATAGCTGCTCCCACAAAGATAGGAACTAGTGTAGCCGACAAAAAAGGTAATCTCATTATTACCACCCAAGAAAAAATTTTGGTCATTAAATCAATTTTAGGACGAACTTGATCGGGAGTTTTATCTTCTATTGGTGTCGTTACACCGCAATAACCAATATGCTCTCCGTCTTTTGATTTGGTTGGAGTTATTTTTATACGAGAAGGTAATTCAGTACCATCTTTGTGTAGAAAAACAGTGTCTCCTTCCCAAGCGCCTTTCTCTACTGCTTCTGCTAACCAACCAACTACATGACCCAAAACGACCTGCCCATCGCTGAAGTCACTAACTCTCATTTTTCCAACTACCTCTTCTTCACTGTAACCAAATAGGTCAACAGCTCCCTGGCTAAATGTTTCAACTTTACCATCAACATCACATGTGATAACACTTTTTAAATTTTCATTCATGTTAAACAAACCTTTTTATTTAATTACAATATAAAATTTACATCAATAAATGAAGTGAAGAAAAACGAAAATTAAATTGGATAAAAGATCGGCCTGCTAGGTGCAGCGTCTAAATTCCAGTTGGGAACTTGAATTTGTAAAAACCCAAAAGAATCTTTTAGTGAATTTGGTATGTATAATAATTCAGATATTGTTTTTCCTTTTATAAAAAAACTATGATGATTTCCTAAAAGGCCATTATCATTCGCCTTATCTATTGATGGTATGTCTACTAATAAATGTTTAATCGAAAGTTCATTTATATAATTAATCGCTTCTGTTGTAAAAAAAGGAGCCGGATTTTTATCATAATTCTGAGTGGACTTATAACTAGAGTTTGGCAATGTTCTAATGATTAAAGAATCTATTGGATCTTTAATTTTCTGAACTAATAATTCTTTTGAGATTACTAAATCTACGGTAAGAGGGACATGGTAAGAGTCCGTTGTATTCGAACTTTTTTCTGGGAATACAGATATTAACTTTGACGGAATAAAACCTTCAGGACAGAAGTCTACAACTTTATTTTCTCCATCTTTTATATGGCTGATACATTCAGTATGTGTCCCAGAGCAATGAATATCTAAAGTAGCAATATTAACATTGCAACTCCCACCTTTGCTGATATCGCCTATGAAATTCTCAGCCTTAACTGGAGCAAGACTCGATGGTTTAGAATTAAAAAACGTTGGATTTTCACCATTGAACTTATTTTTGAATGATAAATCGAAACTCTGAATCTCTTCTAGATCGTAGGCTTTGTTATCGTACTTAATTATCGTACTTAGTTTAGTCTTTTGCGTCATTTATCAAGTTAATTATTTCTTTTTTATCAGGAAAACGCTTTAATTTTTTTTTTGAAAAAATCAATTTTTCATTAAAAACTACATCGAACACACCTCCACTACCTGAAATTAGATTAATAGTAATATTTTCATATTCATTCTTTAACTCATCTTCCAAACTGGAAGCATTTGGTAGATAGTTTCACATATTACAATACTCAATAGATACTTGCATATTTATTCCTTTAAGTCTTTATTAAAAAATGACAGAACGTCTTTAGGGTGAGAATATAAATCAATATCATCAAAAATATGTATTAGAATCCCTTTTTCATCTATTAGAAAAGTTTTCCTCGATGGAAAAAAATAATACTTATTAACACCATAATCTGAACCCATCTCTTTGTTACTATCTGATAAAAAATTAAAAGGTAAATTATGTTTTAACTTAAAATTTTTAAGTGCTTTCTGAGAATCAAAACTAACACCCAAGATTGAAATGTCAAATTCTTCAAAATTTTGGAATTCATCACGGAACCCACAAGCTTGCTTAATTCAACCAGGTGTTTCAGCTTTTGGAAAGAAGTAGATAACAAGTTTTTTGCTTTTGTAGTCGTCTAGTTTGTGAATTTGATCATCTTGATCATGAAGTATAAAATTAGGAGCAGGCTTACCAATTTCGGGAGTATTACTGAACAAAAAAGTTTTTAAAAATAATAACAATAAGATTCTCATAAGCATAAGTAATTGTATGGCATAAACTAAAGTATTACATGATTTAATCGTATTAAATTTAAGTTATGAAAAAGACTGATATAAAAGCAATCGCTAGAAATGTAATAAAAACTGAAGCAAGTGCTGTAGCACTATTAGAGAGTCGTATTGATGATATATTTGAATCTGCTGTAAAGTCTATTCTAGAATGTCGAGGACGTTTAATCATTTCTGGGATGGGAAAATCAGGACTAATATCTCAAAAAATAGCATCAACAATGTCTTCAACAGGGACTCCCACATATTTTGTTCATCCAGGCGAAGCAATTCATGGCGATCTTGGAATGATTACAGGTCAAGATATTATAATAATTCTGAGTAACAGCGGTGAAACATCAGAACTAATTCAAATTTTACCATCCTTAAAGAAAAAAAATGTAACTATTATTGGTTTGATTGGAAAGCATGGATCAACACTAGCAAACAAGTCAGATATTTTTTTAGATACATCAGTTGAAAAAGAAGCTTGTACGCTTGATTTAGCTCCAACTGCTAGTACAACCGCGGCTTTAGCCATGGGAGATGCTTTAGCTATCTCACTTCTTGAACTTCGAGGATTTAATAAAGAAAATTTTGCAGAACTACACCCTGGAGGAATGCTCGGGAAAAGATTACTTTTAACGATTGATCATTTAGTACATAGCGGAGATGCGCTACCATTTGTGCATATTTCCACAACGATTAAAGAGACTTTACTTATTATTTCTGAAAAAGGGCTTGGGATCACAGGAGTTCTAAATGATGATAAAAAACTTGTTGGGATTATAACTGATGGTGATATTCGTCGAGGAGTTGAAAATAACTATAATAATTTTTTTGAACAGCCAGCCAAACTGATAATGTCAAAAGACCCTAAAACAGTTAAATCTAATACTTTAGCACTTTCAGCACTCGAAGTCATGGAAAAGTATTCAATCACAAGCCTATTTGTTTTTTCAAACCCTTCATCCGACACACCTGATGGTATTATTCATATTCATGATATTTTAAAATCTGGAATCCGATAACATTTAAAAAAATGAAAGGACCTATTTTACTTTCTGTTCTTTTTTTTATTTTTAGCTGTGATAATAAAACTTCAGCTAGTGTTTATAAAACAACTGAATATAATAACTTTGATGAAAAAGATAGAATAATAGGTGAATCAGTTTGGGCCACTTCATGTTTTCGTTGCCATCTATATGGATCAAATGGTGCAGCCTCTCTAGAGGATGAAGAATATTGGGATATCATATCTGAAAAAGAACTAGATGAGCTTTTTAATAGTGTCTGGAAAGGTAAATATGGCGATAAAGGAGCAATGCCTCCAAAAGGTCTTTGCAACTCATGCTCAGAGGAACAAATTAAAAAGTCTATACTTTACATGTTTCAGCTTATTGAAACAGTACAGCAGCCGGATTCATTAAATAAATAATTTAGCTTTTAAATAAAGCGGATCCTTCGACAGCATCTGCTAGGTTTCTAGCGATTTTAAGAAAGCTTAAAACATCCATTTCTTTCAAATAAACAGCTCCATGTACTGCTCTGAGGTGTGGGTTTTCATTACGATACCAGTAATCTCTACCAAGCATTAATTGAAGATCTCTATGCTGATTTACCCAAATTTTTTGTGATAATTCTGAAAATGGACCATCATGTTCATAACTAGGAAAAGATGCATCTTTTTGACTTAAATAACAGTTCATAAAAGTTGAATTCATAATGGATAAGGAGTTCAATGTGACAGGAACTATGATATCCGCTTCAGCTAGATCAAACTTATACCACACATTTCGATATCCCCAAATCCGTAGATTTGATAAATCTTTTACTTTGCTATATTGCCTTACAGCTTCGGCTATTGTTTGAAGAACTTTATAATGTGTATCTGGACCGCTACCTTCTGGGTCCAGAGCTAATGAAATGACCGTAGGGTTTAAAGATTTCAACTGCTCAAGGACAGGTATGACATCTCTATCATTTTCAGGTTGTTCTGTAAATATTTCACCTTGGTAAAACCCTAGTCTTAAATGATGAACATCTTTTACTCTAACTCCATAATTAGCCCAGACTAACTCTTCTTCATATTCACGAACCATACCCTTCAGTTTTTGAATTTTAGAAGAGTTTTTTTGTCCATCATAACTATCATCTAGTTCATGAATAATTTGATTTAATTGATCATTTAATTGATCTTTGTTTTTCACATTGTAAACTTCGACCAACGCTCTTACAACACGGTGAGAGAGACCTCTATTCTGCCCTTCCTTATCATTATTAGCAATTTTATCTAAATAATGATAAACATCTTTATCCCAACGTTTTTTATAACCGTCTGTAAAAAAATCATCATAATCTATCATTTGGATTCTATCATTTTTTATTAGGGCTGATGTATTTACAATTATTTTTCGTATGAAACTATTCGTTACACTAGTAAATCCCGAAGTCATATTTGTAAAGATATGTTGATTGCTTGGCTCGCGTATTAAATGAATAATATGAGGTAGCATTCCGAGCATAATATCATCATGGTGAGGGCCCGTATGATAATATACCTGATTTTTTTCTTGTTTTATTCCTTTTTTTACTTTTAAGTGAATACTATTAATAATTTCATCAACAGTAGTATCCGATAAGTTAGGAATCTTCTTACATATTGCATCTTCTTCTAAATCTTTAAGGATTAGTTTTTTACCATAAATATTTTTTTCTTTTGCCAGGTGTAAGAGAGCTTTTTGGCTTTTTTTAGAATCCCAACTTTCACTATTCCAATAAGCACTATTAAAGCTAGTGAGCTTTTTAGTTGCACCAGTAGTTAAGTAAAAACGACTATTACTCAATTTCTGTAAAGACGTAGCTGGATACTTAATTGATGAGTCAGATTCTAAAGATTTTTTAATCATTGAAGCTTTTGCTTCACCTGCAGCTATTATAATAGCTGTCACGTTCTTGTTATAAGTAATTGTTCCCAAACCAATAGTAATCACAAGTCTATTCTTACTTATTTCTATTCCACCAAGATCAGTAGCGGCGGCGGCCTGTGTCTCAAAATTAGTCTCCATTAATCGAGTTGTTGAATTATGATCTGATCCTCTGACATTGAAAGCAATATGCCCATCAGGTCCAATTCCACCCAAGAAAAACCCTATACCTCCAATAGACCTAATCTTCTCCTCATATTCATTACACCATTGATCAATTAAATAAACTGATTCCTGCTGTTTTTTTTCAAGAGAAGAGATGGGGTTACGATACCTCAAACTAAGATCAATCTTACTATCAGGAAAAATGTTTTCCCATTTCTCTTTATTATAAAGTGAAATTTCTCTAGAGTTTATTAATAAGGATTTTTCAAATGACATACTAAAGCCATCTAAATAAAAATGTTTCACATAGTCATAAAAACTATTTTTTTGCAGAGGGTCTAGTGGGTAAAATTCATCGATTTGCACAAACCTTAAGCCTGATAAATTGGGTTTATCTTGGTTTGTTAAATTATACTTTTCTAGAATAGATTGTACTTTAGGTTTTTCCCAATTCTTTAATAAATAATGCGTCCATTTAATAAAATATTCAGGTGTTTTTCCTGTTGGCAAACTTGCAACTCCCTCAGGGTTTTGAATAACCCATTCTAAAAACCTTAAAGAAGTTAAAAGACCAAGATCTGGAAAATTTTCTACGGTCAAATAGGGTATTTTAGTATTAGTATCATTAAATTTATTTTCTTTAAAAAAAGCTTCTTCCAGAGGAGACCAGTTTATTGGGTTCATATTATTTTAGGTATATTATTTTTTTTACAATTTGATTGTTATTACTTGATGCTTTAATAAAAAAAACACCAGAACCAACTTTCGATGAGAAATCTTTCATGTCCCATTTTAAATAAAATTTTCCTTTTGAAATATTTTGATTTAATAGTTCCCCAATAAAACTACCATTAATAGAGATTAAGCTAATAGAAATATTTTGATCCGACTTCAAATCAAGCTCTATTGTATTGTTAGAATTAAAAGGATTTGGATATGACTTCATTGAGAAGTTACTTGGAAGTAAGTTTCTAGGATTGGACTTTAGAGATAAATAATTTTCTTTAATAGATTGTATTAATCTTTGTTCGCCTTGTACTAAATCATAACTCAAAGCCCAAATCATAACACCTCCTAGGCTACGAGTATTTGCAAAATCACATTTGTATTTTATTGATTCTTCATTATCAAATGTCATTATTTTTGTTCCATCATCTTTTCTTAAATAGGGTGAATAAGCTAGACTATCCCATTCATAGCTCCATCCATTATTAATTAAACTTGGAATTTCAGAATAAAGCTTATCGACAACTTCACCTGTAAAAGGCATATTAATATTAGTGGCATTATATTTTTTACCCCAAAAAGGTAAGCCTAGATTAATTTGCCCTGATGGTATCCCTCTACTATAAACCAAATAATCAATACCCGTTTTACAGGAACCATCTGGATCACCAGCAGGCGATAAAAAAAGAGGCGAATTGTGCCCAGCATGGCTAGACCACCCACCATGAATATCATAAGTCATTGCATTAAAAAAATCAATGTAAAACCTTAGAAATGAAAAATCGTACCATTGCCCTGACCAGTTAGAAATTGGCACAGCCATAGTGATAAGTAAATCTGGATTATGATTATTGAAGATAGAATCCATTTCAGAAACAAGAAAATTCAAATTTTGACGATCTGTATTAGAGGTTGGATGCTCCCAATCTAGATCAACACCATTATAACCATATGTGTCGACGATATTTAGCAGGTTGTCAATGAATAATTCTCTTAACTCCGGTGAAGCTGAGACTGTTCTAAAGCCCACATCATTTCCCCAACCACCTAACGAGAGTAAAACCTTAGCACCATTTGATTGAATAGTTTGACAAAAATCAAGACTCAACATATTATTATACGATAAAATATTACCGCTCTCATCAGGCCAAGCAAAAGCATGATTTACATGAGTCACGACTTCATAATTTATT
>JAOHKG010000025.1 GCA_028101095.1 Fidelibacterota bacterium
GAACATTGAATGATCCATCGGATAGGGACGTTGGTTGGAGTGTCGAAATTGCAATTCCATGGAAAGCATTAGAGGAATGTGCTCCCAATAAAATTCCCTTAGATGGAGAACAGTGGAAAGTGAATTTTTCTAGAGTACAGTGGGATGTTGAAATAATCAAAGACGACTACGTTAAAACGGAGACGCCTGAATTTAATTGGGTTTGGTCACCTCAAGGTTTAATATACATGCACATGCCAGACTTATGGGGTTTAGTACAGTTTTCTCATTTATCGGCTGGCGGAGAAAATGTTGTAGAGTTTAAAGAGAGTAAAGAGGACCTCGTTAGGTTAGCTATGAGGAGAGTCTATTGGAGAGAAAGTAACTACTTTTTAAAATATAAAAAATATACAGCATCATTAAAAAAACTTAATTTATTAGATAAACCAGTAGCTGGGGTTCCTTGGCCTCCTAAAATTACTGTAACACCCTCTGGGTGGGAAGCCGTTTTAGAATTTGAAGATAAGTCTATGTATATCCGAAAGGATGGTAAGGTTTGGCAAGAGTAGGCAATTGCAATTTTAAAAATTTAAAGGTGAAATAAGATGAACTTATCTTTTATTGATTGGGTTATAGTTTTGGTTGTTTTCATTGGTATGGTGATGACCGTAAACTCAACAAAAGGGTTAATGAAAAGTGTTACTGATTTTCTATCCGCGGGACGGGCTGCTGGACGTTATTTGCTTTCAATCTCTGGAGGAATAGCGGGGCTCGGAGCGATCTCTACAGTCATGTTCCTCGAAATGGGTTACATCGCTGGATTTAGTTTGTCATGGTGGGGACTGAGCCAAGGGATTATTCTTTTATTTCTTACGATGTCTGGCTGGGTGATTTATAGGTTTAGATCAACCAGATGTCTGACATTATCACAATTTTTTGAAAAAAGGTATAGTCGGAAATTTAGAATTTTTACTGGTATTGTAGCTTTTACTGCTGGATTAATTAATTTTGGAATTTTCCCTGCTGTTGGCGCCCAGTTTTTTATGCAATTTTGTGGTCTTCCTGAAAACGCTTTTGGTCTTCCTGTTTTTCCACTAGTAATGATTCTATTACTTTCAATTGCACTTTATTTTGTGTATTCAGGTGGGCAAATAGCTGTGATTATTGCTGATTTCTTTCAAGGGATTTTTGCAATGTTTGTGCTGTTGATTGTTGTGTTATATCTCTTTTTTACTGTTAGCTGGGATCAGGTTTCTGAAGCTCTCGAACAAACATTTTTAGAAAAATTAAAACTGGAGGCCTATCGGTCTTACTCTGAATCAATAAATGATGATGCTTATTATGATTTTGCCTTCAGTGAACAATTTGCATTTGATAGCTCAACATATAACAGGAGTATTGAAAAAGTCCAACAAATAGCAAAAAATGATACATCAAGAACAATTTTAAATAGCTACAATTATTGGACTAATAAAAGTTCAGAAAAAGAAACTGCTACAGGACTTGACTTTAAATATGATTTCAGATTATCAAATGTTATATCAGGAAACCTGAAGTTTGGTGTTAAACAACGAAAGAAAAAAAGAAGTTTTGATAGGCATAATGAGTATGGAATAGTCAATAAAGCTGCCGGAGCAAAAGAGCAACGTGATTCACTTGTGAGTTTTTTTAATTTAGGTTCTTTTATTTTGGATGGTCAAGATGGTAACATACCTCTGACCGCTTTTATTGATGAAAATTATAATGGGAGTGATTTTTATAATGGAGATTATGATTTTGATGCGGTAGCAGACCTGGATAAAATGATGGAGGTATATGACTATTTTTCTGAAAATTGGAATAAATCTAATTCAAATACAAATATCGATGAATATGTGATGCATCATGTTCACCAAACAAACTCACAGATGTATGACTATCGAGGAGACGAAGAATACAGCGCAAGTTATTTTATGGCTGATTTTGATATTAGCTCACAATTCAACATAGTTGCTGGAGGGAGGACCGAAACAAACAAAACCACCTACTATTCTCTGAACTCCCTAGATCATGCACTACCACACTGGATATTTGTTGGAGACACAACTAAGCACGAAAGAAAAAACTCCTACTTTTTCCCTGCGTTATTCCTCAACTATAAACCAACTAAATATTTGAGCATACGATACGCAAAAACCAACACATTAACACGCCCTGATTACACAAGCCTTATACCTCTAACAAGAGCAACAGGTAATGGTAACTCTCTTGACTGGAGAAATAAATTTTTAAAACCAGGGTTATCTCAAAATACAGACTTATCCGTTTCTCTTATAGAAGATAAACTAGGTCTTTTGACCGTTGGCTACTTTAAAAAAAGTATTAAAGATCTGATATATTCTAGTGGACAAAGAGTATTGTTTACCGAAGATACCGCACGATTTAATTTATCAAGTAATTATGTTAATTACACTATTGGGAATTATGAATTAAATAATCCTAGTAAGATAGATTTAAGTGGTTTTGAAATAGATTACCAGACAAGATTTTGGTACCTTCCTGGGGCTTTAAATGGCTTAGTATTCAACGCTAATTATACTGTTGCAACTTCAACAGTAAAATATCCTAGAACAGTTGTAAGTAATTATTTTGATTTTGATACATTTACATTTATTCAAGAAAATAATGATACTACTTATGTTGACAGATTACTCGACCAACCAGATAAAATCCTAAATGTGTCTGTTGGATACGATTATAAGGGTTTTTCCGGGAGATTATCTATGCTCTATAATGATAATGTATTTGTAAGCACAAATTTTTGGCCGGAAAAAAAGAGAAAATACAGATTCATACTCAAGATTTGATTTGTCAGTGAAGCAAAAGTTACCAGTTGAAGGGCTAGAAATGTTTTTAAATGCAAGTAATTTAACTAAAACAAGTGATGTGAGTAGATATCGTGGAATATCAGCTCAGAATGATAATATTAAACTTCAACAAAATTATGGGCAGACCATAGATGTTGGTATTCGATACGCATTTTAAAACCTTTTCGTTTTTGAAGTCGATATTTATTTTATGTTTAGTTTCTTCTTTATCTTGCTATAATTCGAAAAACACCTCTGGTTTGTACCCATCTTCAAATCTGAAGATTAGAGGACAAGGTGACTGGGCTAAAAATCGTTATTTTGAAAGGATTGATGATTTTAAAAAAAGACCTATTGGTTATAATAAAATTGTTTTCTTAGGTAATAGCATCACCAAGGGTGGTGGTGATTGGAATAAGCGATTAAATGTTTCAAATATTATTAACAGAGGCATTTCGGGGGATATTTCTGAAGGAGTACTCGAGAGGCTTGATGAAATAGTACATTATAAGCCAATCGCGGTTTTTCTTCTTATTGGATTCAATAACTTCTTCACTGACTTTAATAGTGATCCGATGATGACCCCTGAGTACATCTATAATAATATTATCAATATTGGAAAAACTATTACAGAGGAATCTCCTAAAACCAAAGTCTATCTTCAAACAATTTTACCAATGGATAATAAAAAGTATATTAATACAACTGCAGAATACTCGTTTTTACTTCCAACATACCAACCGTCAATAAATAATCAAATAACAAAGGTTAACTCTTTATTGATGAACAACAACGAGTTCGAGGTTATTGATCTGCATTCTACTTTTAAAGACCGAAATGGACTATTAAAAGAAAATTTGAGTTATGATGGGGTACATCTTAACGAAATTGGTTATTCTGTCTGGGCAGAAAAATTAAAGCCCTATATAATAAAAATAAATAGATCATTCAGTTTAATAGGATTTAGAAGACCATCTTAACGTACTCCTTACTTCGATTTAAATCACATGGGATATCATTCCATGGTGATAAACGAGAGCATCCATTTGACAGAATCCCTCTAATCTTTAAAAAAGAAATCCGAAAAGAAGTCTGGGACCTATCTAAAAATACTGCTGGGGTTAGTATTGATTTTTTAACAAACTCATCGTTTATAGAGTTTGATTGGGAAGTCCTAAATAATTTTGCAATGAACCATATGCCAAATACAGGTATCAAAGGTCTAGATCTATATATAAAGTTAAAAGATCGATGGACATATGCAGGAACAGGAATACCTGATGGAAAAAAAAATAAACTACGAATAATTAAAGATCTAAAAACCTATGAAAGAGAATATCGACTATATCTGCCACTTTATGATGGTATAAAAACTTTAGATATTGGGCTTAATACTGGAAGCACATTCAAAGAGGTTAAAACTAAGAAAAAACCTAAACCTTTAGTTTTTTATGGTACTAGTATAACTCAGGGTGGGTGCGCATCTAGACCTGGATTAGCTCATACTAATATTGTTTCAAGAGATACGGGACTAGAATGCTTAAATTTTGGATTCAGTGGCAATGGTTGTTTAGAAGAGAATATTGGAAACATTCTATCAAAAATAGATGCAAAGCTTTTCATAATAGAATGCATGCAAAATGTTAGTGTTGAACTAATTAAAGAACGGCTCATATCATTAGTTACATTAATAAGAAAAAATCAAGATGCTCCTATTGTTTTGATGAGTGAACCTCAGTTTAAAAACAATAATTTGAATTATTTTTGGGAAGATCAGATAAAGAAGAATCAACAACTTGATATGGAATATAAAAGCCTTAAAAAGAATAATATCTCCGATATTTATATAATCGATGAACCCTATGCTATTGGAGATGATGATGAAGGTACAGTTGATGGCGTTCACTTTAATGATTTAGGTTTTCAAAGGTATGCTCATTACCTAACTCAAAATTTAAAATCTTTAGAATTAATCTAGTTTTTAGATTTAGACTATAGGACTCATTCAGCTATAAACTAAAAAGCCTCATTAAAATGAGGCTTTTTGCTCCGGAGGAGGGACTCGAACCCCCGACAAAGTGATTAACAGTCACCTGCTCTACCAACTGAGCTACTCCGGAATTAATTATTTATAACTTAAAAAAGCTGGCAAATATAGGACACTTTTTATCTTCCTCAAAGTTACAATTCTTTCTCAGCGTATAGTTTTAAATTTTCCTTAAACATTCCACTGTCGACTTGTTCTTTTGAGATATAAACTTTTCCATCTTCATTATGAGGCTCTCCAACAATTGAATGAATAGATTTTAAACCACCCATCCACCATCTTTCATCAGCCAGATAAACCATATCACCTACATCTGCAGCCATTACTTCCATATCATTGATAGAAAATTCTACTGTGTTTTCTAAACTTTCTTTCGCTGTCCATTGAACATCTATTTTTTGTCCAACTCTATCATTTGGCGTGCCACCTTTAAAAATCTCTCTTGCTTTATCCAAGGACCAAACTGTCAGACCTTCGGTTTTAACTTTACTTGGTACAGAAGTTAATAACCCTACAACTACTCCAGATGCAGCACATACGAAAGTATTATATAGAGCTCTGATGTATGAATATGGTCTATCAGGATTGAATTCAATGCCATGATCAAATGGAGCAATAAAAATTTGAGGATACTTACTTCCAATAACCATTAAGATTGCGCCACCAAGAAATGTTGCTATCGCGGCTGGGGCATTATACCTTTTCCAAAAAATTCCTAGGAAAATTGCAACAACAAGCGGTGGAGTCATCGTACTATGAAAAAAGCCATGAGCCTCATATAAAGTTGGAAAGTTATTGAAGAAAACTGTACTAATTGCACCAACAGCTGTTGCACCAGCAGAAACCATCATTGCAACATGAAGGTAATGCTTGTCATCTTTTCCTTTGTTTAAAGGCATATAAATATCATTTATTACAACTGCGGCAACAGCATTAATCAACGTATCAACGGTTGACATTAATGCAGCGGCAACAGCCGCAATGACAAATGCAAAAACGATCTCACTTCCCGTTATTAAATAAGCAACTTGGGTAAATACGTGATCTAATTTTGTAGAAGCATTCCAGGCCTCTGGTGTTACAATACTTATCACTTTTCCAGTCCAACCAGCATTAGATACAACAACGGTTGAAATAGGTAGTAATATCAGAACATTAAAGGCTGCAGCTTTCCGACCTTCATGAACAGATTTACATGCCATAAACCTCATAATTAGGCCTTGGTTCATAAAAAGAAAACCGACTGAACCAGCTACACCATCTTGCCAAAAAATCCCAACAAAATTAAAATTTGAAGGGTGATTAAAATTAGCTAATGGTAATTTAAATTCGGGGGTTAATGTATTCCAGAAAACTGAAAAGCCGCCAACATAGTTCACACCCAAAATAAAAATAAATATTCCTGAAAATATCAAAATAAAACCTTGGGCCAAATCAGTGAATATTACAGCTGTTTGACCTCCAAAAGTGATGTATACTCCCGATACTATTGCAACAATAAATATAATCGTGTAGAGATCTAAGCCTATTAAAGGCTGGAGTGTTTTCCCCATTGTAAGAAAACCAATTGCTATATAACCAATCATGTAACCTAAAATTGCAATCGTAGCTAAAATACGAACACTTGGATTGAATCTCCTTTCAAAATAATCAGGTATGGAACGAATCCTGGTATAATAGACTATTGGTAGCCATCCGAATAAGAAAAGCGGCATAAAAAACCAATCATTCATATAAGTCATTGTAGATGAAAATCCATGCTCATATGCTTTGGAGGAATACTTTAGAAAACTATGACTTCCAACTCCTGTTGCAACAATTGACATTGTTATCAGCCACCATGAAAATCTACGCCCGCTGAAAAAGAAATCTTGAGTTGTTTTATTATAACGTGCGAAAAAAGAGCCAAATCCAAGAACTAGAGTGAAATAACCTAATATTATTGCCCAAAAATATGGGGATGTTTGAATGACAGGATCCATCAGATGTATCGTTTTGATTTTTTAAAGAGGTAAAAAGTGAGTCGAGTAAATAAAATAATAATAACCAGCATAACAGTATAGGCAATTGTAAGGTTATCGATTGCGGCCAGAGTAAAAAAACTATGAATTCCAACGTAATAAATAAATCCAAAAATTAAAACATAAAACCACTTTTTATGCCTTTGTCTTTCTCTTTTTAGAGATCGTGATTGGCTAATAATATACATACCAATAAGAAAAATTAATCCGCCAACACCATATAAGTATAGAAAAGGAAGCCAGACCCTGTTGAAATCCATCATCTTAAGCTTTACCTAAGGTATCAAAATGAGGTCTTAACTTTTCCCATGAGTCTGTCAAACCCTGGACCATTACTTTTGTATTTCCGACTACTGGCATAAAATTAGTATCACCTGTCCATCTTGGAACTATATGATAATGAAGATGCTCTTCAATACCCGCTCCACCAGCTTTCCCAATGTTTGCCCCAAAATTAAACCCCTCTGCACCTGTAGTTTTTCTCAAAATATTCATTGATTTATTTGCTAGCCACATTATTTCTTTATTACCTGTATTCCTAATTTCGTTTGTATCAGCTGTATGAGCATATGGAGCTATTAGTATGTGACAGTTTGAATAAGGATACAAATTCATTAAAACATAAGATTCTTGTCCTCGATAAAGTACAAGATTTTCTTTTTCATTTTTGAGTTCTGATTTGATACAAAAAATACAACCCTCTTGTTTTGGAGTTTGAATATAATCCATTCTCCATGGTGCCCAAAGTTTATTATTCATTTTAATTGATATAATATTATTTTGAGGTTAGCTAAGAAACAAGACAATTTTAAGATTAAACTGACTCTAGATCTAACGTTCTAAATTCTTCAATATAAGCCCTCAAAGCAGGGACTATATAAACATCATCTAAGTTAGACTCAACAAAGCTATGCGCTAAAACTCTTAACCTTTGCTCTATGGGCTTTAAATTATTTAGAACAATGACTTTCTCATTATTTACTATACAAGCACCCCCATTGAAACTGCCTTTACCTTTTAAAATCTTTAAATCAAGCTTTGTAGCAAGTGCTTCGAACTCATCATATAGTTTATTTTTCTTCATTAAATAATATCTTCAAATCCATTTTCTTGAAGAAAACTAACTAGATCTTTAACATTTTCCACCTTTTTTTTTGAAACTACTAATGTAGCATCGGCAGTATTTATAACGATAACATTATCTAATCCTAAAATTGAAGTATGTTTATTTTCAGAGTATATCAAATTGTTCTTCCCTCCCATCACGACTCCTTTTCCTCTAACAATATTCTCACTTTCATTCGCGGTTAATACATCAAAAAGAGCACTCCAAGAACCAATATCATTCCATTTTATTTTTGACCTTACAACAAATATATTTTCAGATTTTTCTAATAAACCGTAATCAATTGATTCCGGCTTGATCATTTTCCATACATCATCTATTGGTAAATTTTCAGCTAATAAATTAGAAATTTTATCCAAAGAATGTTTTAATTCCGGCATTTTTTTTTCCAGACTGTCCATAAGAGTACTAACTCTCCAGAAAAACATTCCAGCGTTCCAAACAAAATCACCACTTTCAATAAACCGCTCTGCAAGTTTTTTGTGAGGTTTTTCGGCAAAAGTTCGTACTCTGTATGCATCAATATGATCCTCTTCGCTATTTTCATCATATTGTATGTATCCATAGGCTGTTGATGCATGACTCGGGTTGATTCCAATAGTTACTAAGTTATCTCCTTTTCGGGCTAGATGATCCGCGGTATTTATGGAGCTTTCAAAGTCGAAATGTCCTACTACTAAATGGTCTGCTGGGAATATTCCCATTATTGCGTCTGGATCATCCAAAGCTAAATGCGTAGCAATTAAACCTATGGCTGGAGCGGTATTCTTTCCTTCTGGCTCTACTATTATATTTTGAATAGGAACCCCAACAACTTCCTCTGCAATAGTTTGCTGCAGTTCTTTTCTTGTGATGATATATATGTCCGTTACTTTTTTTAATTTTTTTAATCTATCAACTGTCATTTGGAGCATTGAAGTATCTCCAACAATCTTTAATAACTGTTTTGGATAGCTCTTTCTACTTAAGGGCCAAAACCTTGTTCCGCTTCCTCCTGCTAGAATTACACACTTCATACTAATCTAGTTCCAGATCAATTTGGTCTAGGTCAAGCTCCCAATTAGATCTAATTTGAATTGTATCTGGATATATATAAAACCATTCTGCTGGTACAAGAGGACTAAGAGATCCACTAGAGTAGGTACGATTTTCATCTTTATCATTATAAATCATCAAGGAATATGCCCCCTCAACTAATTCTCTTATTACAAAAAGGCTATCTGAACTTATAATGGGATCACGTTTTTTTGAATCTTTTCCAAGCGATTTTAACTCAGCGATGTACCTGCTATTATTTCTATTCTTGATAAAAATATTAAGTGTTCCAAATTGTTCAAAAGAAGATGTCTTAAAATTAATAACTATTACAGAGTCCTCAAAACTTTTGCTGTACTTAGGTTTTATTCCATCTCGGTTTATTTCAATTTTATATTTTGAATCTTCTTTCCATTTTTCAATTGGTGAAATTTTGATAGCGAGAGGAGAAGCCCAGTTAATCTTAGATGGAATTTCAAGTGAATCTTCATAAAGGATAACAGCAGCTTTACTATCTAAAGTGTCAATTAAAGATGAAAAAACAATTGTGAGAGTTGTGTCTTTATAACTATCAATATTCAAGATATAATCATTTAATGGAGATATTACTTTGGCATATGATGTATCTAAAAATGAATCAACTTTTATTCTAAATCTTGATGAATCTAGAATAGATTTATTTTTTTCATAAATCCCTTTGCATTCAATAACAGTGTAAGATTCTAAAGTATCATCAATGTAAAAATGCATTTTTTGTTTTTCAACCGGGTCCTTAAACAAATAGTACTCAAGCAATTTTTTTGATTCATTAAAAAAAATCAAAGATGAATCTGCCTCAAAATCTTTTGGAATATTTTTTGAAAATTTAATTGCCCCCCAATTTCCATTTATCCATTCTACATGTTCTAACTTTAGTGGCTTATCTTTTATCGTCATTAATAAATTAATATCACTATAATTTAATTTTTCATCAAGTGTAATAATTGGTACCGTACTAAGAGAGTAATCTGTTTTATCAGGATAAATAGGTTTTCCGGACATTTCTTTATTAACAAGAGCTACAACATAGTCACCTTTTGATAAATACTTAAAGGCATATTCTCCATTATCGGAAGCATCATACACATATTCAGGAGAGCTTTGATAAAAGGTTTCATAATTATCCTCCGATATCTGCCATAAGTGAAGAGAACCTTCAAATGGAGAATCAATATGACCAGAAATAGTCCCATTATCTATATCAGAACCTGTGGAGAAAGCGACTTGCTTACTTTCCTCTATTTTCACATCATGCTCATCTGATAAATTTCTATTTATGGATATGATATAAGTTTGATTTTTTTTTAAAGAATCTTTTAAACTAATAATAATATTTTTTCCATTAGAGCTAAACTGAGGCTCTTCTTCCAATGCAGGGGAGATCTGCACTGCTTTTGATATGGTGCCAATTTTTAAATATTCAGAAAATTTTAGTTCAATTTTTTTTTCAAAAAAATTTGTTTGACCTTCCTGTGGGTTTGTTGAAACAATAGTAGGAGGTGTTATGTCTTTTTCTCCACCAGAGGGGCGCTGTATTGCGGCACAAGATAATCCTAAAAAGATAAGAGCAAATAATCTAAACCTATTCATCAAATTATTTATTTTGATCAAGATAAATGGGAATCTCTTTATTGTATTTAATACCATTTTCAGAAATACTTAATGTTATACACCACATTTTCACTCCGAACTTATGTGCTTCGTGTAAAGCATAACAGAATTTATCATCCCTTTTCCACATTGGCTGAAAGGAGGTTGCATCTGGCCTTTGACAAACGAAAAGGACGCCAGTTTTTTGGTTTTTTTTAACTAATTCCTTAAGTGCTTGCACGTGATTTTTACCTCTTAGAGTAACGGAATCAGGAAACATAGCAATTTCATTTTTTACAAGTGTAACAGATTTAACTTCCAGAACAAAGTCTTCGCCTTCTTCATCTTTTAATAGAAAATCAAATCGATGCTTGCCAATGGTTACTTCAGGTCTTACTAAATTAAATTTTTGAAAAAAAGGTAATCTTTGTTTAATCAATTCATCTTTAACAAATTGGTTTGGTAACGTCGAGACTAGGGATATTAGTTGCCCTTTAAACCTTACCATTATTGTAGAGAATTTTGTCTTTCTTTTTTTTATATTTTTAATTTCTCTAACTAATAATTCAACTCCTGGAAATAAAAGCTCTTTTAATCGCCCTGGATCAGCTAAATGACTCCTATGTTTTTCCCCATTTATATCTATTATAGTAATGAATCGGTTTGGTCTGCTTATAAACTTAGCTTTGATCAACGGTTCTTTAAATTTCATATTTAAGCTTAAAACATTTTGACTTAATCAGTAAGGACATTTTATGTGTAAATTCTGATGAATTATGCCATTAGTACCATCATATATAAAAAAACTAAATAGCTACAAACCGGGGAAACCAATAAGCGAAGTCGAAAGAGAACTTGGCTTGAAAGAAGTAATTAAATTAGCTTCTAATGAAAACCCTTTAGGCCCGTCTCCAAAAGCAAAAAAGGCTATACAAGATTGTTTAATCGATATTCATAGATACCCTGATGCCTCGGGACATGCCCTTAGAGAAAAATTAGCAAAAATGTTTAATATCAAAATTTCTAATGTCGTTCTCGGTTCTGGCTCAGAAGGAATCATGTCAACAATAATGAGAACTTTTTTATTAAATGATGATGAAATAATCAGCTCAAGTAATTCATTTATAGGTTTCAAAGTTTTAGCTAATGCTTCAGGTCGGAAGATTCATTGGGTTCCAATGAAAGATCATAGGTACGATCTACTCAGATTAGTTGATCATATAAATGATTATACAAAAATTATATACATTGCAAACCCTGACAACCCCATGGGAACGTATGTAACAAAGGAAGAATTTGATGCTTTTTATAAACATGTACCTGAAAGAGTCCTTATAATATTAGATGAGGCTTATTTTGAATATGCAAATCACTCTGAGGACTACCCCGATTCAATGACCTATAGATATGATAACGTAATTACGTTACGGAGTTTTTCTAAAGCATATGGTTTGGGTGGAGTACGAATAGGTTATGGTTTTGCACACTCAGATTTAATTTCAAATCTAATGAAGGTCAAGGTGCCATTCGAACCTAGCTCTTTAGCCCAAGCTGCAGCATTTTCTGCACTCGACGATAAAGATTTTTTATCAAAAAGCTTACTATTAAATAGAGATGGTTTTGAATTTCTCACTAAACAATTTCAGAAGTTAAAAGTCAAATACATTGATTCTGTAACAAACTTTATTACTACAAGATGGGATTCAACGGAACAGGCAATTCTAATTACACAAAGACTATTAGAACATGGAATAATAGTCAGACATTTAGCATCCTTTGGATGGCCAAATTACGTTCGTATTTCAATTGGTTTGAAAGAAGAAAATCAAAAATTAATTAACTGTATGAATAAAATTCTATGAAAAAAATACCTTATACTATATTTGGATTTGATCATTGCGAAATGTATGTCGGGAATGCGAAACAGGCTTCTCATTATTACCAGTCCACAATGGGATTTAATCTTGTTGCCTATCAAGGTCTTGAAACAGGTAATCGTGAAACGGTAAGTTATGTTTTAAACCAAGGTTTAATAAACCTTGTTCTTACTTCACCCCTTGTTAAAAATACTGAAATTGGTAAACATATTGATAGGCATGGTGATGGCATGAAAGCTATTTCTTTTTTAGTTGATGATGCTACTATTGCATGGGACGAATCAATAAAAAGAGGTGCTCAGAGTGAATTTGAACCAAAAACTTTAGAAGATGAAAATGGAAGTATTATCATGTCCGCAATTCGTACATTTGGAGATACGGTTCATTCTTTTATCGAAAGAAAAAAATATAATGGAATTTTTCTTCCAGGCTTTAAAGATATAGATAAAAGTAAAAAAATACAAAACACAGATCTAGTTCATATTGACCACGTAGTAGGGAATCAGCCAAGTGGTGAGATGAAAACTGTATGCAAATTTTACGAAAATGTTTTTGGTTGGCACCGGTTTTGGAGTGTCGATGATAAAGATATAAATACTAAATATTCTTCACTGAGATCTATTGTTATGGCAAATAATAATGAGAAGATTAAGATACCAATTAATGAGCCTGCAGATGGATTGAAAATATCCCAAATTCAAGAATTCATCGATTATTACGATGATAGTGGTGTTCAACATTTAGCTCTTTCAACTAAAAATATTATTAAAACAGTTGAGAAAATGAGAGAAAATGGCGTGGATTTCTTGCCCACTCCAAAATCTTATTATGAAAAACTGGAAAAACGTATTGGTACTATTGATGAAGACATCGCTGAACTTTCAAGACTTGGTATTTTAGTAGACAAAGATGAGAATGGATACATGTTGCAAATTTTTACAAAACCTCTACAAGATCGCCCAACTTTATTTTTTGAAATTATTCAACGTAAAGGGTCTAATAGTTTTGGAAAAGGTAATTTCAAGGCATTATTTGAGTCAATTGAAAGAGAACAACAAAAAAGAGGAAACCTTTAAATGAAATTTGTAACCTATAAAAACAACTTTGATCCTCTTATTCACTTTGGTTTCAAACATGGTGAAAACATTATTGATATTCATGCAAGTGCTAATTGGGTTAATAAGGAGAAAAATGATGATAGCTTTTTATCGATTCCTACTTCTTTGAAAAAAGCACTGGAGAACTGGAATATAAATTTAAAAAAATTAAGAGATCTGGAAAAAATAATAATCAAATCTGATATCAAAGATATAAAAAATAATAATCATTCAATGGTAATTGAAGAATCAAAAATAACATTTCTTCCTCCGGTACCTAATCCCCAATCTTTCCGAGATTTTTATGCTTTTGAACAACATGTTAGAGCTGCAAGAAAACTTAGAGGATTAGAAATGCACCCTGACTGGTTTAAGATTCCAATTTTTTATTTTTCAAATCCTTCTGCTTTATACGGCCATGGTGCTGATATTTTATATCCCAAAGGAACAAATGAATTAGACTTTGAATTAGAATTTTCTATAATCATTGCAAATGGAGGATCCAATATTTCGCAAGATGAGGCATCTAATTTTATTGGTGGATATACTATTTGCAATGATTGGTCAGCCCGAGATCTCCAAAGAGAAGAAATGGCAATGAGTCTTGGCCCTGCTAAAGGCAAAGATTTTGCCTCTAGTTTTGGGCCTTATATGGTTACTCCAGATGAATTAGATAAGTTTATAAAAGAGGATAAACTTCATCTCGAAATGACTTGTCATGTCAATGATACATTAATTTCAAAAGGAAACACAAATGATTTATATCACCCTTTTACTAAAATGATTGAGAGAGCTTCAATGAATACTAATTTACTTGCGGGAGATTATTTAGGTTCGGGGACAGTTGGAACAGGTTGTATTTTAGAGTTGAGACCTGAGAATACAAATGGTTGGATCAAAAAAGGGGATCATGTCCGAATGCAAGTTGAACAATTAGGTATACTAGAAAATAAAATAATTTAAGATGCCTTTTTATCAAAAAAGAGGAATCTTACCTAGTAAGCGTCATACTCAGTTAAGAGATAAATCGGGTAAACTTTACTCTGAAGAGCTTATAAGTAGAAATGGTTTTAGTGGAATGTACTCAAATACTTATCACTTAAACCCTCCTTCTGCAGTGAAAAAGATTGGTGAGTGTAGGACAATTCATTTAAGCAATAACTTCACTAATCATCGACCACATCACTTAGATACAAATCAAATTCCGGCTTCAGAAAAATATTTTAATAGTCGTATTCCCTTATTCTATAACGAAGACATTACTCTTTCAAAAGTTCACCTTGAAAAATCAATTACTCCTCTCTTAAGAAATGGCAGTGCTGATGAACTATTTTTTATCCATAATGGTACTGGTACTTTTAAATCTAACTTTGGAGATTTAGATCTAAAGTCCGGAGATTACTTAGTAATTCCTAGAGGCGTAACTTATCAGATAAATGTAACTATGCAATTAGAAGCTTTAGTTTTAGAATCATTTTCTGCAATTGAAACACCTGAAAGATATCGGAATAAATTTGGACAGTTACTTGAGCATTCTCCCTTTTCTGAAAGGGATATCAGAACACCTAAGTTCAGTGAACCGGTCAAAACCGGGCCAGCTGAAGTTGATGTGAAATCAAAAAACTTCATCCAGAAATATCAATACGAAAATCATCCTTTTGATCTTGTTGGCTGGGATGGATATTTTTTTCCTTTTGCTTTTAGTATCCATGATTTTATGCCTATTACAGGAAAAATTCACCAGCCTCCATCTGTACATCAAACGTTTAAAGGAAATGGATTTGTGGTCTGTTCTTTTGTTCCTCGATTATTTGATTATCATCCTAATTCGATCCCTGCTCCTTATTCTCATAGCAACGTAGACTCTGATGAGATAATCTATTATTCATCTGGAGATTTTATGAGTAGGAAAGGAATTCAAGAAGGGTCTATAACTCATCATCCTATGGGAATACCTCATGGACCTCAACCTGGAAAGACAGAAGAATCAATTGGGAAAACTGAAACAAATGAGTTCGCTATAATGATTGATACTTTCAAATCTTTAAACATGACAAATGAAGCTGAAAAGATAGAAGATAAAACATATCCATTTTCTTGGACTAATAATGATCATTGATCCTAACGATATACCTTTTCAAGAAGTACACAAACTCATGATTGGGTCAATTGTACCAAGACCAATTGCATTAGTTTCAACTATCTCTAAAGATAATAGTTTTAACTTAGCTCCATTTTCATATTTTAATGGAGTATGCTCAAAGCCTCCAACAATCGTATTTTGTCCTGCTAGGCGTGGTTGGGATGGAGCAGAAAAAGACACGCTAATCAATATTAGAGAAAGTGAAGAGTTTGTTATAAATATTGTTTCTGAATCATTTGTTGAAAAAATGGTTGCTTGCTCAACTGACTTTGATCCAGAAGTTGATGAATTTGAGATAGCTGGCCTTACAAAAAAAATATCAAACAAAATAAAACCGCCCAGAGTTAAAGAAGCAAAAATAAGTTTTGAATGTACTTTAAACCAGATTATTGAAATTGGAGAGGGAAAAGCAGGAAGCGGTTTTATTGTAATTGGAACAATCGTCCTTTTCCATATTGAAGATTCAGTTTATGAAAATGGGAGAATCAAACTTGCAGAATTAAGTCCTTTAGGACGTCTAGCGGGTAATTCATACTCTAGAAATAATGACACTTTTGAAATTGCACGAAAAGTACAACCTAAAGATAATTGAAAAGAAAATTATTTTATTATAAAGTCAATTAATAACCCTTCTTCTACTGAAAGATTTTTTTTATCGAAAGAAGTCTCAAAAGAAAAGGTTTTACCTTTTTCAAGCATGACTGTTAGATGATCATTTATGTCATTCTCTTCATTTTTGCTTAATCCTTGAAATATTATTTTATTCTGATCTTTTACTGATATATCTATTGAAGACCTTTTCCCTCCCTGCCCTATTGCTCGAATTCTCACTGGGATTAAATCTGTAACTACTTTTTCTATCCTATAATTCCCTGTAACATCAATTGAATTATACGTTTTTACCTCTGGTAACCAATTCATTGGAAAGTGAGTTTCAGTCTTAGGCCAAACGGCTGCAAAGATACCATATTTAATATCGTCTGCAATTGCTTTTGATGCATTTTCTAAAAACCAAACATCATTAAGTTTATCTTCAACTTGCTCAGCCGCACCTACGTAATGCCAACCATTATCCCATATTTCAACCCACGAATGATTTCCTGAATTATTATACCACATCGGCGTTCCTACAAAGCGCGCAGGTATTCCAACACTTCTGCATGCATTTATTAATAAAATACTTAATCCTGTACAAGTAGCCATTCCAGCTTTTATAGACTCGGAAGGAGATTGATCTGCTTTTGGTCTTTCAGTAGAATAAACTACATTTAACTTTTTAAAAATATTTTTATTTAGAAGAACTACTGCTTCTGAAATAGAGTTTGTATTTTTTATAATCAAAGATGATTCTTTATTAAGAATTTCAAACCAATCCTCTCTTTTCTCATTTAAGTTAGCATAAGGAAGAATATAATTAAGGTACAGTTCTTCAGATACTTGATCCTGCCAGAGCGAATTTTTCCAAGAGTGGTAAGCATTATTACTATTTCTAAGTAAAAAATCTGAGCTTAAACTTTTCAAATCTTCGTTTGGCATATTTTTAATAATAAAGAGCATACCTTTAAATTGCTCTTTTGGAACTCTTTTTAACGCTTTTTTTATCTCACTTTTATTCTTTCCAGCAATATCAAATTGGGTTTCAAGGTTTGATTTGAAAAACAATGAGGTGA
>JAOHKG010000026.1 GCA_028101095.1 Fidelibacterota bacterium
GTTTTAAATTACAATTCAAAAGGATTGTTAATCGACAGTACTATCTATAGTCATACAACTCCTTTAAATAAAAAGTATGTTTACGTTACAGGCAAAGAAGAAAGATTGAAGTTAGAGCGCACCTTTAAAAAGGAAGTGATTTTATCTTACTTATTTGAATACAATAAAGCGGGAAAAAAAATGAGTATAACTTTGTATGGGAATGACGATAATATTTTGTGGAAAGAATTTTTAAAATATGATAGTAATCAAAATCTTATTAAAAGATTAAAATATGATCCTTCTAAAGCGATAAATCCAGAAATGATGACAAGTCAAAAGAACTCCAATAAGACAACCTGGGCTGAAATTTATGATTACGACTCAACGGGAACCGTTTTAACACGAAAAGAAATATATAATGACTATATCTTGGTAATTACTACTTTTGACATTGATTCTTTGAATATACCAAAAAAAAGAAGTGAATATTTTGATCCATCAATAATTTTGCAAACAACGTTATTTCACAACTCTAAAAATCAAATCCGCCACGAAATAACAGTAGATCGATTTGGAAAATCACTGGGTTCTAAAAAGTATGAATATGATTTTCTCGGTCGAAAGATAAAAAAAATTATTTACAATGAAACTGGTTTAACGGATGGAACACTTCGTTCAGTTTACGATGATGATAATTTCAAATTTTATGATTATCACTATAATAACTCAATGGAACTTTTATCTACTCGAGAAGTTATTTTAGATGATTTAGATAGAAATTATATTGAACTAATGTTAGAAGGAGATGAAAAAGTTTTGGAGAAGAGCGTTTATTATTATGATAAAAAAAACAGAATTTCAAAAATAAAAAAATATGATATGGTTAGAAAAGGAAAAGAATATAAAAATAAAATTCCTATTATACTTCATACCTATGAATATGATTAAATTAAACACATGAACAATGGCAATCAAAAAAGGAGAACCAGATGAAAGTCATTGATACAAAAAGTATGATTATTGGCGCGTTGCTAACATTGCTTTTATTATCAACTTTAGGTCTACGACCAAAAACGGATGAACTTGGCCACCTCGTAGTGCGAAGTCTAACTATTGAAGATGACCGAGGTGTCATAATGGGTTATCTTGGTAATGGATACATGCAAACCTATAACCAACAAGGAGAACCAACTCTTTTTATCGGAACAGGTAAAGATGGTGGTGGGTATATGCGAGCATATAATGGAGATGGAGATGAATCAGCATATGTTGGAACAGGACGAATGGGTGGTGGATACATTAGAACATACAATAACTCACAAAAAGAAACATCATACTTAGGAACAGGTTCGGATCATGCTGGACAGTTAAGAATTTATAATAAAGATGGTGAGACCTCTTCATATCTTGGTGAAGGTTATTTTCAAGCGTATAACCAATTTGGTGAAAGAACGCTCTTTCTTGGTACTGGAAGCAGTGGCGGTGGGTATTTAAGAACATATAACTTTGATGGGCAAGAGACCGTCTACCTAGGAACCGGTGCTGACAGTACTGGACAGTTGAGAGTTTATGATGCTGCAGGTGAGACAGGAAGCTTCTTAGGAAGCGGTTATTTTAGAACGTATAATCAATTTGGAAAGATGACAAGCTACTTAGGTAATGGTCGTGATGGTGGAGGTTATCTGAGAACCAATAATAAATTTGAGACAGAAACAGCATTTCTAGGAACAAACAATTCAAATGAAGGATTGATTAATTTAAACGATAAATTTGGTCAAAGCTTTTGGATTCGCCTAAATAAAGGGGAATAGTTTTTCCTACATTTTTTTGACTTTATCGACTTGATGTATTAAGTTTAGTAACAAAAGGTATCCGAGAGGCAGGTAAAACGATCATTTACCTACCTATTATTCCTTTTTTTTTATTATGACAATGAGGATTTGACCATGCGGAAATTACTGGTTATTTCAATTATTCTGTCGGCTTTGGTGTTTGCCCAAAATGATGGTCTAGTTAAAACATATTACGCTAACGGAGCTTTAGAAACCGAAGGAAACTACTCCAGTGGTGTCAGAGACGGTCTTTGGGTTTTTTGGTACGAAGGAGAAGTCTTCCAAGACTACGGAGAAGATGCCGAAGCAAATACAAATGATCTAGGAGAGAACAACGGTATTTGGGACTCCACAGAAACAGTTATTCTAGATTTAGATGGCGATACATTTTATGACCCCCCATTAAAAAAGAGCGAAGGATCCTACTCAAATGGTAACCGAGAAGGACTCTGGACCACTTGGTATTTAAACAATATGAGAAAAGAAGAATCCAATTTTACCCAAGGTAAACTTGATGGTACAATAATTAGATGGTTTGAAAATGGTAACAAATCAGAAGAAGGTACCTATAGCACTGGAAAACAAAATGGCCGTTGGGTCTGGTACTTCGAGACCGGAATAAAAAAAGAACAAACTCAATTTACAGATGGTCAACAGAATGGATTATGGTTACAATGGTTTAAAGACGGAGCAAAAAAATCTGAAAAAAAGTTTTCTGATGGAGAAAGAGATAGTGTCTGGACTTCATGGTACGACAATGGAAATAAAAAATTTCAAGCAACATACACAAATGGAAAATTAAATGGTAGCTGGACTTCATGGTACCAGAATGGAATAATTAAAGAAAAAACTGGGAATTATCAGGATAATAAGCTTCATGATAAATGGACTTACTGGGCTGAGGATGGAAGAAAAATAAAACAAATCACCTATGACAAAGGAGTTGTGAGTGGGGAATCTCTTGAATGGAACATTGATAATTATAAAATTTTAGAAGGAAAGTATTTAAAAGGTAAAAAGAGTCAACTCTGGACAAGGTGGTATGATGATGGTTCAATCAAGGCTAAAGAAAGCTATTTGAATGGTGGTAAAGATGGGGTTTGGTCTTGGTGGAGACCAGATGGGGTAAAAGAAACAGAAGGAAATTACAAAAATGGAGTGAAACATGGGGTCTGGACCTCATGGAGTAGTGCTGATCACAAAAAAGGTGAAGAAACCTATGTCAATGGAATCTTAGATGGTTTAGTAACAGTTTGGCATGATAATGGTAATAAAGATCGAGAAGGAATAATCAGAGGAAATGAGCCAGAAGGCGTGTGGAAATATTTTTTTGCTGACGGTAGTAAAGACTTTACCTTTGATTACGGATCTGGTCTAGATAGATCTCGAATCTCAGAATTAGAAGAACGTGATGGTGTTTTTTATAAAATAGGAAAGCACAAACCTTATACGGGTATAGTCGTTGAATCTGGGGGGGTTAAAGAATATTTACTCCTTGGTAGATTCCAATCTGGAAAAAAAGATGGTCAATGGGTACAGTGGTACAGAAATGGTCAAAAAGAAGTTGAAGGCATCTACACCAGAGGACGTAAAAACGGCGACTGGACTTTGTGGTACGAAGATGGAACTTTAAAAGAAAAAGGCCAGTTTGAAATGGGTCAAACAGATGGTAATTATAAATATTGGTATTCTAATGGTCATTTACATATGGAGCAATCCTATCAAAAGGGTAAACCTCATGGAAAATGGACTTGGTGGTTTGAACATGATCATAATTTAATTTTTACAGATGGGAAATGGACTTATAACGGGGGATCCTACAAAGCCGATAATGAAGATAAGTTATGGAATTGGTGGTGGTATTTGAATGATAATAAAGAGATGGAAGGTTACTACGTAGATGGACGTAAAAACGGTACATGGACGTGGTGGTTTGAAGACGGCATAAAACAGTCAGAGGGAAATTATATTGAAGATGAACAAAATGGACCATGGGTTTATTTTTCTGCAGATGGATCTGTTGCTGAAGAAATTACATTTTCAAGGGGAAAAAGAGATGGGCGTTCTACGCTCTGGTTAACGCCTGAAGAAAAAGAAGAAGAAAAATTTTTTAAAAATGGTAAGCTCGATGGGCCGAGTACTTTTTGGAATAATGGCTTTAGAAAGACTATGACAACTTATAAGTCTGATTCGCCTGAAGGACCTTGGGTAATTTGGTATACGGATAGCGACCAAATGAAAGAACAAGGTTTTCATCAAGAGGGTATTAGGGAAGGATTAACAACATATTATTACGAAGAAGGAACAATGCAGAGAGAAGGCTTTTTCAAAGAGGGTTTACCAGATGGAATTTGGACATATTGGAATTCAAAGGGTGAAAAAGATTTTGATTTTGACTTTGGAACAGGGTTGCAACATATCGAATTAGAAGATTTAGCAGAAAGAGAATCAATATTTTACAAAATAGGTGACGAAAGACCGTTTACCGGAATAATAACGCAAGAAAACCCAGAAGCAGATTATTTATTTTTAGGTAGAACTAAAGAAGGAAAAAAAGACGGACAATGGGTAAAATGGTTTCCTGATGGAAAGGATGTTCCTGAAATTATTTTAGTTGATGTTCCTCAACCAGAGCCAAAAATGCCATGGTCTGGAGGTAAACAGGAACAAGGCGGATATAAAGAGGGTAAGAAACATGGAAATTGGACAGAGTGGTACGATAATGAACACATCAAATCTCATGGAACTTATGACTTAGGCATTATGAATGGAGCTTGGACTTTTTATCATGAAAACGGAATTAAAGAAAAAGAAGGAACATTAAATAAAGGGAATGCTGACGGGCTCTGGGTATTTTGGAATGAAGATGCGGAGAAGATTCAAGAAGGAACTTTTAAAGAAGGTGCAAAAGATGGTCAATGGTCAGCATGGTTTGTAGATGGACGTTTAAGCGAAGGATATTATAGTAATGGTAAAAAGAATGATACTTGGACAAGCTGGTGGGATTATGAAAAAACTCGTAAAGAAATGCAGGGATCATATAAAAATGGAAACATGATTGATAAGTGGTTTTTTTATGATAAGAGTGGAAATTTAAAAGAGATTAGATACTTTTCACCCGACTTTTAATTATTTATAAAGCATAAAAAAAAAGCCCTTTTAAAAGGGCTTTTTTTATTTACTGAAATTATTCAACCATCTCTCCACCGGAGAGAATATCTTCTAAGTTAAAAGCACCAGATTTTTCTTGTACCTTAGCAGCATCTACAAAAAGTTTTCTAGCATTATCTACTTCTCTTTTCGGTTGAGGCTTCGCACCTAAATCATCATTATACATGGCTTGCTTCTTTCCTGGCAACATATCTTTTAACTCTTTGACTTTTTCTTCACCTAAACCTTTAAAAGCTATAGGCAAAATATCAAGTTCAACCTCGTTTAAAAGCCCTCTTATTATATCACTTGGAAACTTCTCCATAATATCGTCAAAAGTTAAAAAGAATGTCTTTACAGCCGCATATAATTCTTGATTTTCATTTTGGAGTGTTTGCATATACCGCTCTTGATCTCCTGAAGACATTCCACTTAGCATATCTGCTATTTCTTTAGCTCCTCCTCTAGAAAAATCTGCTGTCCTTGGTAGATATGTAGATTTTTCTTTTAGACGAGCTCCCACTTCAATTATACCCTCAAGTGGAATTCCTTCTAATGAACCGAGTTCAATTAGAACCTGTCCTTTTAATTCTGGTTCTAATTTATTTAATATTAACATTTTTTTCTCTGGTTCTAACTGTGCCAGAATCATTGCAATAACTGGAGGATCTTCTTTATCCAACAAAGCAATAAGTTGTTCATCATTTAGTGTAGTAAGGAATTCAAATGGTTGTATTGGACCATCTTCTGATTTCTCATCATTAAACTGTTCACTTAGAAATCCAAAATAAAATTCTTCCATTACTTGCTTCTTGACAGAAAAAGAAATGGCTCCCATGGACTTTAGCGTAGATCTAATTTTTCGAACTTCTGTTTTAGATAAACCTTTAATAAGCGACATTGCTAGGCTTTCGCCTACAACCGAAAAAAGAACTGCAACTTTTTGTATTCCTGATAGCATCTGATAGTCTTTAATCATAGTCTAATTCCTTTTTTTATTTATCTTCAGTAGGCTCTTCAGGTGATGCAGGTGTCTCTTCTGAAGAATCAGCAGAAGCTGGTGGTTCTGGTGCTGGTTGCTCTAACCATTCTTTGACTATAGACGATGTTCTTTCAGGTTGTCCAACACTCATTGAAACTATCGATTTTCTTATATCGTCTATTTCACTTTTTAATACATTTGGATCATCACCTATATCAATTGGATCGTCATTTTCTTCAAACTTTACTTGGGCAGCTTCTTCTTTACTTGGCTTATTATCATCTATTGATGCTTGAGCTTTCACATGAGGCTCGATAACTGTCTCTTCTTTTTTAGATTCAACTACAGGCGCGGGTTCTTCCTTTTTGGGACGTGTAACTTTTTTTCTTTTACGCCTTCTAGGTGGAGGTGGGTACATGTAAGGCTGCATTGGAATATTTTGCTGCTTATTTTTACTTAAAACAATAATTAGAGCGACGAGTAAAAGTGCAGATAGAAGACCCAGAGCAATAAGAACTACAGTCGTTGAACTAAATCCAGAAGAGTTTTCGGCTTCTAATGATACTTTTGCCGCTGCCGCATCTAAAGCTGCAATTTTTTCAGCTATTAAAGAGTCTCTTGATGCTTTTTCATCCTCACGTTTTTGTAATTCAGATGAAATTTTTTGTTGAGCTATTTTTTGTGCTTCAAGTGAATCCTGCAACATCGCAGATAACAACATTTTGCGCAATCCTTGTAATTCGTTATCTAACATAGCAAATCTTGACGAGTCAAGCTCTTGTTCTTTTCCTAACTTATTTGATTCATTAACAGTTAGCATGTCTTTAAGCGCTTTTATTTCAATTTCTAGTTTAGAGTTTCTTACAGAATCTCTTCGAGCCATCTCTCTTTTTTCATACTCTGCTGCTTCTTCAAGACGTTTTTTGTCCAGCTGTTCTAGCTGACCCTCAAGGGCAGCCATATCTTCTTCTCTTCGAGAAGATATTTCTTCTTTATATTTCTCAATATCTGATCGCCAATCCGTTGATTCTACAACACGTTTTTTCTCTAATAAATCGATCTTTTCAGCAATGTTTTTTAACATAATTTGTTCAGCTGACCTTTGATCTCTTCTTTCTTTGAAGCTGGCCGTCATAATAGTAAGCTTATCTCCGCGATCTCGATCAAACTTCGAGGCTGTCATTATTAGTTGACGAATATTTTCAATTAATTCTGGTGCAGCTCCTTCTTGAAGAATTAAGGATAAATCCATTCTTTTTATTTCAGCTCTAGAAGGTCTTTTCCTAGAAAGAATTTTATCAACAACCTCTTTTTTTGGCTCATCTCTGACATTGACTTCATCCATAGCTTGCATCGTTTTAGGTGATATTGGTGAAGATTGAGAAAGAGGCCTTGTTTCTTTGTTTGGTCGAGTCACATCAACTTCAAAACCAGGTATAGGGAGGCCAATTGAATATTTTTCTTGTTCCGATGAAGTTGTCTCTTGCATCATTTTTTCTTGAATTCTTATTAATGCTGAAGCCGTTTCTTCGGCGGGGTTTTTAACTGTTGTATTCTGAGCCTCTCTAGGTGCAAATACTGTTATCTGCTCATTTACTTCGTCTAAAATTTCTAGTTCAACATCTACATTTATGACATATTTATGTGAATCAATAACCTTTGATAAAGCATCTTTAACTCTATCTCTAATATTATTTTCAACCATTAATTTTTGAGAAAGGTATCCGCTTCCTTGCGCAAGTAGTAGAGTTGTTAAAAACAAACCTACTATGGGCACTATATATATTTTACCCTTTTTCATGTGAAACTCCTTGGTATGTGTTTTTATATTCCGCATTATAAAATTTTTCCAATATTTCGATTATTCTTCTGTTAACTTTTTATGGTGAGGTGGAGAGATAAAAGTAATCTGAATTCTCCTATTTGAAGACTTTTGTTTTTTTGTTCTATTTAAAGATAAAACTGTAACCATAGGGTTTCCTTTGGTATCTAATGGCTGTTCTCCATCACCCCAAGTTAGGGTTAATGGATTATACATAGGATTAATACTTTTTATGCTATCTATTCCTTTTGGATACCAATCACCGTATCCAGCAGCAAGCATTCTAGGCGCAGGAACACCGTTTTCTATCATATAACGAACCACAGAAGCTCCCCTTGCAGCAGATAATTCCCAATTACTTTTATAAAATTTTTGCCATTTTTTTGGCATTGCATCACTATCTGAATGTCCAGCAACTTCAACTTGAAATGGGCTTGCTTTAATTCTAGGTATTATTTCAGAGTCTAATAATTTTCCAAGTTCCGGCTTCATATCCGCTTTACCAGATGGAAATGCAAAGTCACCTTTAATATTTACAATTAGGCCTTTTGAACTTGTTTGAATATCAATCGGAGGGTCACCTGAGGGACTTTCTTTTTTCATTTCCTCTATTGCTTCTTCCATTTCTTTCTTCATTGCGGCAAGATTCTTAATGGGTTCAAATTCGCCAGACTCTTCAGCTTTACCACTCGCTTCAATCTCACTTCCTAAAGACTTCCCTTCTGAATTAGCCATTTCTTGAAGTTTAACTGGATCCATCGTTGATATAGCAGCGAGTAAAACAAAGAAGGCAAAAAGAAGTGTCATCATATCAGCAAAAGTTCCAAACCAACCAGGTAATCCTTCTTCTACTGAGTTAGCTCCTGATTCAAATCCTTTATTATAAGCTTTCTTTTCACCTGGTGTCATTCCCATTTATATTATTCTCGCTTCCATTCAGATGGAGGTATAAATGAGTTTAATTTCTCTCTAACAATAATAGGATGCTTCTTTTGGTGAATTAATCTAGCGGCTTCAACAAGTAAGTTTGCTGACATTGAAGTTTGAGTAGTTTTATTGCCCATTTTTTGGGCCATAGGAAGAAAGAACAAATTAGCAAAAACCGCTCCATATAGTGTTGTAATTAGCGCAGCAGCCATACCACCACCCAAATTATCCGCTCCACCTTCTCCTCCGAAACCAGCTAACATAAGAACTAATCCAATAAGTGTACCTACCATGCCCCAAGCGGGTGCAAGGTCACCCATAGATTTTAACATATCTGTTTGAGTTTTTTCTCGTTTCTCACGATATTCAATACGAGTTTCTAAAATATCTGAAACTTCTTCAAGTGAATATCCATCAACAACCATTTGAACGCCGTCTTTAAAAAAATATGTTTTTATCGTATCAACGGATTTTTCTAAATCAGCAGGTCCTTTTCTTGCTTGCTCAGCAACATCACAAGCCTCGTCTACTAGTGGACCCATTGCATCGTCAGCAGGTTTAAGAACAGCTCCGATAGCTTTACCAAGAGCGGTAACATGGTACATTGGAAAAGCAACAAAAATTGATGCAATCATTCCACCAAAAACAATACCAAAGCTTGGAGCCGACAAAAAATCACCAAAACCACCCGCCGAACCCTCAACAAACAACGCATAAGCTATACTGCCTATCATAGCAGCCATTCCAAAAATTACACCAACTATTAGAGCTATATCCATATGCTCACTCCTCGATAAAACTTGCAGATTTTAATTTATTTTCACTCAAAGCTTTTAATATATTTCGTACATCCGAATATTCTGGATCTAACCTGAGTGCGAGATTCCAATTTATTGTTGCTCTTTGGACATCTCCTAACTTGTAGTAAATAGATCCCCTTCTAGCGTAAGCTAATGCTAAATCAGGATTTAATTCTAACGCAAGATCAACTTCCTTGAGGGCTTCTCGGTAATCACCAGCATAGAAATATCTAAGGGAGCGAGATAAATGCCTCATTGCTTCATTCATGTTCTTTTCAGACACATTAGTTTCTAATTTGAGGGCGCTAAGAGAATCGGCTAAAAATTGACTATTTTGCTCCATTGCAGACAGCCTAACAAGAAGGTTTCTCATCTCATTGTTCATTAAAGCCATAGAATCTCTGAGTGTCTCTACAGCGACATTTGCCATTACTATTGTTGAATCTCTATGTAAAGACATTGAACCGGCTGAGGCTACAGAGTTACCCGAGCTATATAAATTTGTCGGGTTTGAGGGGCCAGATTGTACTCTTCTCCTAGGATCACGTGGAACCGCCATATCCAAACCTAGGGTAAAACCTGGATGCCCTTGCCAGTATCTATTCCCAAATTCTGGCAATTTTTCTATGTGGGTGAACCCTAAGTTCAGGCGGTAATCCGAGGTAAGGGGGATGCGGAGTCCCACATTGACACCTGTTCCGTCGAATTCACCCACAATATCCATTCCACCCCGATTAGAAAAATACGGGGTCTTCAACATAAACCCTAGAAATACTCCAGAGTTTGTTTCTTCAGTAGTATCACTAGCGACTACTGCTAAAGGATCTATATTGATGGTATCTGCTTCAAGCGGTGCAAGCCCGCCTGTTCCAAATCCCATATAAGTATTCATTTTATATTCACCTAAATCTTTCTCACTTGCCAGCACTACAAAAAAAGAAAGAAGAGATGTGTTTAGGCTAAGCATCTCTTCAGATGTTTGTTCACTTTCAAAGACAACATCCTGAAGGCCTACAGATAAACTGATATCATTATAAGTATAAACCTTTTGCTGAAAATGAAAACCAAATTCAACTGGAGCATTATACTGAGATTCTTCTAATTTAGAGAGTCTGGTTGTATCACCTCCCATAGCAGCTGAAAACCCAAAACCAAAACCCTTGTTTAGCTCCATATCAAAATAAACACCCTTAGCTGTATTAAAGGGGTTAAAATTATGAACTTCAGTACCAAAACCAGTTCTAAATAAATAGGGCGCTTTTTTGTTACTTGATGTAGGAATCTTCATCATAAGACCTGGCCTAGTATAAGCAACTCTAGTTCCTCCATAAGATAAGGAAAATAGAATAAAAATGAGAAGTATGGATTTTTTAGGATTAAGCTTCATAGCAGAAAAGTTTTCATCAGAAAAATTACTGATATTCCTCCCAATCGATAACATACGAATACCCAATAAAAGCACCAAAGTCTTGAGGGACATAAAGATCAAACCTACCAACGGCACCAGGTAGAAGACTTGCGTCTGACACGATACCAGTGTCGAAAGTATTATACGAACCTTTTACAAAGGTTGTAAGAGTTTTTGTTTCTCCACTCCAATTTTTTCTAAAAACAAAATCAACTTTTACAAAGTCTGATCGCCTTCCTCCAATATTTTTAATCTCACCTTCAAAAATAATGTTTCCTTGTCCATCTTTTTTCTCAGAAATGTTACCAACTAAAACACAATTGGCAGAGAACTTTGCGCTTGCATTCCTGGCTGAGTTGTTTGAAGAAGTATATTTAGGTTGAGCAAGTTTTGGCATTGGAGGCGGGGTATAGCTATCCCTTATTTGTTCTGGAACATATTCTTGAGTGTCTTCTGTAATGACATTATCCACAATTCTTACCACTTGGGCCCGATCTACAATTAAATAGCCTACTAAAGTTTCTACTTTAAGAGATTTATCATCTTGATAAATAATTTTTCCAAAAACAGTACTACCGTTTTTTAGTATAATTTCTTTAGAATAAATCGTAAGAGGGTTGACCCACATCTTGCTAAGCGCTTTGAGATCATCCATTTCTTGAGATAGATGCTTAAACTCGGCACTTAATTTTTTAATTTCAAAATTCAACTCATTTAAGATAAAGTCTTTGCTTGGGCTTCCCATGGCTTCCATTGTTTGAGGTACAGTAACCGAAACTTGCCTTGGTTGGAGTGGAGCCTCACTTCCAGAAACTAAACTTTCTTTCGACTTTGGGGGATCTGGCTTTTCTATCGATAAAGTTATATTTCCAACATCTTTATCATCCGTAAGGTCTACGATAGTCTCTTTAGATCCAAATTCACTATGAGATGCTTGAATTACGTAATTACCTTGGTCTATTTTTTTAAATTTGAATTTTCCATTCCCGCTTGTTTCTTGTTCTGAAATTAAATCTCCATCGGAAAATAAGCTGAGCGTTGCTCCTTTAACCTTATCTCCCTGTGAATCAAGTACCCTTCCATTAAGCGTATACGTTTTAGCGTAGGAGGTTCCACCTATGAACATAAAGATGACCATAGCGAAAACAAATCGCTTTTGTGGGCTTTGTAATAGTGTCATGTTTTACCTCGGATTATGAACACTTATAGCAACTAAATGCGCTAAAGCTTTTAAATATTAATGCTAAATCAGGAATGTGTCAAGAAATTATAAATATATAAAAAACGAATAATTAAAGAGTTTTTAATGCCAAAAATCTTTTAACCGCTTCTCTCTTTTTTTAGTTGCCTCAAGTAGGGATTGGGTTTTTTTTCTTGTATTATCATCTAGTTCTAGTAGTAGCGCATTTTGAAAAGCTTCTAAAATTAGGTCAAAATCCTTGTCTCCTATTTTTTGATATGATAAACCAATATAATAGTAAGGTATTCCGCTTTTTGGGTTAATTTGGGCCGCTTTGTTATATTTTAAAATTGCGCTCCACAAATTATCATTTTTTCCGGTTTTATAAAACTTATTGCCCTCACAAATTAGTAGGTGGAAATTAGCTAAAGTATCATCTTTGTCTAACTCTATGGCTTTAGAAAAATAAAATATAGCCTTATCAAATTCTTCTTTTTCAAATTCTTGCTTGCCAAGATTATTATTTGCTTTTTTTAATGCATCATAAATATTTTTTGACTTATTATTATTTATGAGTGAGTCTTGTATATCGATTAGAAACAATGGATTTTCTTCTGCTACTTTATCATACGAAACCCCCGAACAGGAAAAAAAAAAGATTGTACCAAAAATAAAATTAAGTTCTTTTTTAACCCTCAAAATAAAATAGTTCTTTGTTTTTTTTAAAAGAATCATAAAGAAAATCCATTGAATCTATAACATAATATCTGTCTTGAATTTCACTATAATCAAAGCATGTAAGCGCCATTTCTTCAATATCATAACTAAGAAACCTAGATCTCCGTGATTCTTTTTTTGAACAATCAATAACATTTTTAACCTCATCAAAAGAAGAAATAATGCCAGCTCCATATATCTCGAACTCTATATCATTTTTGACTCGTCGGTAAATATCAGTTTTACCTTTGTTTTTTAAAAGACCATATTCATATGTCCACCAAGCAAAGTTTTGTAGTCGCTGGAGATTGTGATGAACAAGATCCGCCCCAAGGCCTCTTTCATCTTTTATTATATCATAACCTAAAATTCCAATTTGGTACATAAACTCAGCATATTTATTATTCATGAGGAAAGGAATATGCCCTTGGATATCATGAAATATATCTGGCTCTGGAGTGTATCCTCTTTTGTTCTTTATATCAACCCCAAAGTACTTCTCATCAAAGCGCGGTGACTTTCGGATTATATCTGTTACCGGAAATTTTTTTAATTTATTTATTTCGAAAAATAAATCCTCATCTAAAAACCCTGCAACAGGCACAAGGGTCCAGCCTGTTGCATTTTTAATTAATGGAGAAATTAATTTAAAATTTGGAAACATATTATTCGGAATTGGAAGAGACCTCAAACCAAGTAGGTATTCTTTCGATGCATATTGATCAAGAATAAACTCTAAGTTTTGATAGAGCTCGGACCATATTCTGTTTTCTAAATTTGTCACATCATCATAATTTTGATTTTTTATATATTTTTCTTTCTGATTATAGATTTTAATTCCACTAATACTATTAGGTATTACATTTGTAAAGAGACTGCTGTATTTGTTTTTATTATTACTCATTTTTTAGCCTTAAATATTTTTTCAAGCGTTATGTATAATATCTACCAAAGCCATATATAGGTTATACCTGTGTTATTTCTGCCAAAGTCCATATCTCCTCTAATATTAATATCAGCTCTCATGTCTGCTGCAGTTTTATTAAAAACATTGTAATCTTCTCCATTAATAACTGCTTGGAATCTCCCTTCTTGACTACCACACCAAGACCTAACTGATCCTCTTAGCTTGCCTGATCCATGGCCTGTAATTACTTTGATCACTCGAATATTACCTTCAAAGGCCACTTGGCTTATCGTTGTTTCTAATATCACCTGAGCTTGGTCTAGGCTTAAATTTGAATGACCAATATCTAATATTTTTAATTTACTATTTATCATAATATCAAAGATACTTTTTAAAGACTATTATAAGTTAAGGCTTTATTTTAAAAGGATGCATATGAGAAAGATTGTATTAGGCAAAACAAACTGTGAAGTTTCAGCAATAAGCCTTGGAACATGGGCTTTTGGTGGGGAAAGCATGAGTGGGAAATTTTCAGTTGGTTGGAGCGGACAAACTAAAGAAAATTCAGAAAAAACTCTTAAAAAAGCCTGGGAAGTGGGTATTAACCACTGGGATACGGCAGACGTATATGGAGATGGAAAATCTGAAACTATCATTGGAAGTAGCTGGAGTAAAATCCCAAGGAATGATATTTTTATTGCCACAAAATTTGGATGGGATAGAGGGCCATATAAAGAATGGTATAATCCTAAACATATAAAAAACAACTTTGAAAGGTCTCTTCGGAACCTCAAAGTGGATTGCATTGACTTATTATATTTACATCATTGTAGCTTCGGAAAAAATGATGAATTATTAGACGACGCCATGTCAACAATAAGACAATTTCAAGCTGAAGGTAAAGTACGATTTCTTGGTTTATCTGATTGGTCTTCGAAAAAGATTCTTCAATACATAAAAATATGTAAACCGGATGTAATACAACCCTATTTCAACGTTATGGACGATCAATATATAACCTCTGGATTGAAAAAATATGTAGATGATAATAATATTGGCGCATGTTTTTTTTCACCAATAAAACATGGCTTGTTAACTGGAAAATATAGTAAGCCAACTTCTTTTGAAAAGGGAGACCACCGTTCTAGAATTGAAGAATTTAAGAATCTGGAAATTCTTGAAAAGTTAAAGAAAAATAAACTTTTATTAGAAAAACATTTCAGTTCAGAAAAGCATCCTGTTTTATTCGGGCTTATAAATTCTTTACTTTGTGATTCTGATAATAGCTGTGTTTTATTAGGGCAGCGAAATGAAAATCAAGTAGAAGCCGCAAGCTCTCTTGGCGCAAAGCTAAGTAAAGAAGATGTTCGCTGGATTAAGCAACTCTATAGTTTTAAAAATAATTAGAATCATTTTTATTGGAAAACTCAGAAAAATATAGTCTAGAGAAGCATGGGTTTAGCTTTCTTGGAAAAATATTTACGAATAAAGAAACTGACCATTGTAAAGGATCACTAGAAAAAATAATAAATGGTTTCTATGAAACAGGTCAACCACCTGAAGAACGGTTCTGGGAAATTGGCGATGATAAACACTCTATTATTAAAATTGATAAACCACACTTATGCAATCTGGATGTATGGAAATTTATAACAAATAAACGTTTTGGGCTTGCATTGTCAAATCTAACAAAATCAAAAAAAATAAAAATTTGGCATTCACAATTAGTATGGAAACCTACCAGCAAAGGCTCAAGTGGGAATGCCGGATGGCACCGAGATGCTCAATATTGGCCTTTTTGGAGCACAAAAGGTCTTTATACTGCCTGGATAGCCCTAACGGATGTTGTAAGTAGCTCTGGCCCCGTTAGATACATTCCAAGCTCCAACCATTGGAATAGAATTGACGGACTAGATTTTTTTAAAAAAGATTTAAAAGATCAAAACCAGATACTTACAAAAAAGAAATCAGATTTTAATGTAGTTGATGCGATTTTAAACAAAGGCCAGGTTTCTGTTCATAAATCTCTAACTTATCATTCTTCCGGAAGCAATAATGATTTAAACCCAAGAGTGGGACTAGTTGTTCATTTCTGTGATGAAAATTCAAAAAGAGTTAGTTTGAAAGGTGAGAATAAAAATTATTTAAATTATCTTCAGGATGAATTTTTTGCTCCAACAGTATATGAAAAATAATAATTTATCTAAGTTTGAGAACGATGGGTTTTTATTACAAAAAAATCTTTTTTCTAAAACAGATATACTAAGATTTGACATAGAATTTGATAAAATTCTTTACCAATTAAATAACAGTAATGAAAAGATCAATGCACGATGGGGCAGTCCGTTAACTAATGATTTAGAAGATAAAAACTCATGTGTAATACACACACACAATGTGCATTGTTTTTCTGCAAAAATGCTAGAGATGATCCAACAAAAAAGATTCTTAGATCATGTAGAGTCATTAATTGGGCCAGATATAATGTTACACCATACCAAATTATTTTATAAACCTCCTTTAATAGGATCAGCATTCCCCCTTCATCAAGATTGGTCATACTTCCCTTCAGAAAAAAATACGATGATTACAGCTGTAATTCACTTAACGGATACCTCAAGCGAAATGGGATGTATTCGATTAATTCCTAAATCTCACAAGTTTGGTCAAATAAAAAAATCTAATGGACATCAACATATTGATCAGATTCATTCAAAATACACATTAGAAAAGGCACTTCCAATAACAGCAAAAGCTGGTGAAGTGTTATTTTTTCATTCCTGCACTATCCATGGATCCCTGCCAAACCAAGATTTAAAGCCAAGAAAAACTATTCTAATCCAGCTATATTCAGGGAAGGATAAAATTATAAAAAATGATCATACAAACGTAGAAATTGTACTTCGGGGTTGGAATTATTTTGCAACAAGAGAATCAGCAGGAAAGCTATAATTCTATTTTGGCATTAAAATTTCCATTTTGGGATATGGGATTGTAATTTTTTCTTTAGCAAATGCTTTATAAATTTTTGTATTTATGGCATCAACTGTTCTACCTCGTGTTTCAGGTTTTTGTATCCAGAACAATAATTGAAGTTTAAGTCCATATTCTGAAAACTCTCTAAAACGAACTCTTGGAACAGGTTTTTTTAAAACATCATCATTTTCTAAAGCCAAATTGATCAGTACTTCTTTAGCATGTTCAATATCAGTTCCATAAGCAATTTGAAATGATATTCGGACTCTTTCACTTTCGCCAGGACCACCACTCTCATTAACAATCTTTGAGGAGGCAATAACTGAATTTGGAATTGTTATTTCTATATCATCTCTAGTCATAAAACGAGTCGACCTTAGGCCCATTTGTTTTACATAACCTCGTTCTCCACTATCTAAGAGTATATAGTCCCCTTCTTTAAATGGTGAGTCTGCCATTAGAAAGATACCAGCAAAAAAGTTAGAAACAGTATCTTTTGCCGCAAGACCAAGAACAACACCTAAAACACCTGCAGATGCGAGGATTCCATTAATATTAATATCCCAACTTAAGAAAATAAAATAAATTGCAAATAAGCCAATCGCTATTTTCCCTAAATTTATAAAAAGAGGTAATGTGTTTTTTTGGAGAAAACTGCTAGCTTGTTGCCTTGAAAACCACTCCATTGTTACTATTAATAT
>JAOHKG010000027.1 GCA_028101095.1 Fidelibacterota bacterium
GGCATTAAATGTCTACCTTAGACTCTAAAATTACCGTAATTGTCGGAGCCCAGTGGGGTGACGAAGGGAAAGGGAAAATAACAGATTTCTTTGCTGGTGAATCTGATTATGTTGTTCGGTTTCACGGCGGGAATAATGCAGGACACACCATAATTGTTGAAGGGGTAACCTTCAAACTACATTTAATCCCCTCTGGTATAGTCTACGGTGAACCAATGTCTATTATAGGCAACGGTGTTGTTGTAGACCCCAAAGCTCTCCTTGATGAAATTGCATATGTCCAAAAAAAAGGTATTGAGCCAAAGTTAATGGTCAGCGATCGAGCTCATACTATTATGCCGTACCATATCATTCTTGACAGTGCACTTTCCGGCCACCAGGGAGACCTCGCAGCCGGAAGTACAAACAGGGGCATCGCTCCGGTCTATGCGGATAAAATGTTTCGTAATGGCATTCGAATTATAGATCTCTTAGAGCCGGATGTTTTTAAGGAAAAGCTTGAAAAAGGATATCATTTTGCTAAAGGTCTTATTGAAAAATCTCTTTCGAAATCCCTAGATATATCGAAAGATGAAATTTTCAAAACATATACAAAATATGGTGAGCTTTTAAAACCTTACATAAAAGACACTTCTGTCGAACTTTACAATGCATATAAAGGCGGTAAATCAATTTTATTCGAGGGCGCTCAAGGAATAAGCCTTGACGTTGATCATGGAATATACCCGTACACCACATCTTCAAATACTGCAGCAGGTCACATTTCTACTGGAACAGGAGTTAGTTTTCATAAAATTGACCGCGTTATTGGAGTTGTTAAAGCATATCTAAGTAGGGTTGGAGAAAGCCCTTTGCCTTCTGAAATAATTGGAACTGAGGCTGAGTCTTTGCGTGAAAAAGGTGGTGAGTATGGAACAACCACCGGCAGACCAAGACGGGTTGGCTGGTTAGATCTTGTGCAAGTAAGGCAAGCAGTTAGAGTAAACGGACTTACTGAAATAGCTCTTACTAAACTAGATGTTTTAGATGGGTTTAAAGAACTTCCGGTTTGTACCGCATACAATATTAATGGTGAAGAAGTAAAAGAAATGCCAGCGAGTTTAACTGAGTATAGACAAGCTACTCCCATTTACAAATATCTCCCAGGTTGGAAAGCTATTCCCGAAAATATCTGGGACAAAGGATATGATTTTTTCCCAAAAACCTTAAAAGAATATATTTTATTTATAGAGAAAGAAGTTCAATGTCCAGTGAAGATTGTTTCAGTTGGGCCTCAACGTCATGAAACAATAATAAGGTAATGGCTTTTACAAAAGAGATTGTTGACTTTAGCGATCTTAATGATCAGGAAATCCAGAGCACTCTCGCCAAATTAAACATTTCATTAACTTCAGATGAAGTACGGAAAATTCAACATAAGATGCTCGGTCGAGCCCCTTCTATTGCTGAATTAGTTTTATTCTCTATTCAAGGTTCAGAGCATTGTAGCTACAAAAGTAGTCGTTCTTATTTAAAAGAATTTATAACGGAAAGTCCTGATGTTATTCTTGGGGCAAAAGAGGATGCCGGTGTTATTGCCGTAACTACAGATAATAAGGGTAAGCGCTGGTGCATAGTTATGAGCCATGAATCTCATAATCATCCTTCTCAAATTGTCCCTTATGAAGGTGCCGCTACTGGAGTGGGAGGAAATGTTAGAGATGTAATGTGTATGGGAGCTGAAGTTATTGCATGTACAGATTCTCTTAGATTCGGTGAAATTCAAAAAAGTAAAACAAAATGGATCCACGATGGTGTTGTTTCTGGAATAGCAGGCTACGGAAACCCATTAGGTGTTCCTAATATCGGAGGAGATCTCTATTATAACAGAGGATACAATGAAAACTGTCTCGTTACCTTAGTAACACTAGGTATTGTTAGAGAAGATAACATAATACACTCTTACGCACCTAAAGATGCCGATGGATATGACCTTATATTGATTGGAAAACCAACTGACAATAGTGGTTTTGGTGGTGCGAGTTTTGCTTCTGTTGAACTAGAAGAAGAAGAGAAAGATAAAAATAAAGGAGCTGTTCAAGAACCAAATGCCTTCTTAGAGAGACATCTTCTAAAGTCAACGTATGCATTATTTGATATTTTGAAGGAAAAAAACTTAATTGATCAAGTCGGATTCAAAGATTTGGGTGCCGGAGGAGTTGCCTGCGCTAGCGTTGAACTCGCTGAAACATCAGGATATGGATCGGAAATATGGATGAACAAGATTCATAAAGGTATGGAGGGCTTGCATTCATCGGTCTATCTGTGCAGTGAAACTCAAGAACGTTTTATGTGGGTTTGCCCCCCCTCTCTAACAAAACTAATCATCAATCATTATAACACCACTTTTGATCTTTCAGGTGTCAGTAATGGTGCCATGGCATCTGTAATCGGGAAAATAAGGGATAACGGACAATATATTGTTCATGACAAAGATGAAGAAATTGTTAATGCCGCTGCATCAGAAGTCACAAAAGGATTTTTGTATGACCGGCCTTATGAAGACCCAAAGAAGAGTTTCAAGGAACCTTTTTTAGAAACTCCATCTGATTTTAATAAAATATTATTAGATATTATGTCTCATGAAAATATGGCAAGTAGAGAACCTATATTTGAAAAATATGATAAACAAGTTCAAGGACGAACACACACAGAACCAGGTTTTTCAAACTCAGGAGTTATTACCCCATTTAACTCCTCAGAATTCCCTGCTGAAATTAGAAATCTTGGTGTTGCTTTATCTACTGACCATAACCCCAGATATGGGCTAATTAGTCCATATTGGGTAGGCGTAAATGCAACTGTTGAGTCTATGCGAAATGTTGCATCTGTTGGCGCAACACCTCATGCGTTAACAGACTGTTTATGCTTTGGAAACCCCGAAAAGCCTGAACAAATGTGGGAATTTGTTGAAAGCACAAAAGGAATTTCCGATGCATGTAAAGCAATAACTTTAAAAGAACACCCCAAAAACCCAACTCCTATTATTGCAGGCAATGTTAGCTTTTATAATGAGTCAAAATCCGGTGCTATACCACCGAGTCCAATTGTTAGTTGCTTAGGAAAAATTAAAAATATTGATAACGTGATAACAATGAGCTTTAAAAAAGAGAACTCTCTCATACTAATGATTGGAGAAAGAAAAAATGAGCTTGGGGGATCCGTTTACTATGATCTTTTTAATGAAATAGGTGCAAATGTACCAAAACCTAATCTTGAAATAGTCAGAGGTGAAATATTTTCTTTAACAACGTGCATCGATAAGCAGCTTATTCTTTCTTGCCATGATATTAGTGATGGGGGCTTATCAGCCGCTTTAACAGAAATGACCTTCAAAAATGACATCGGTTGTAGTGTGAAGTATGAAACCACTCTTAAGCCGGAAGCTTTTTTATTTGGTGAGACCGGTGGCTTTGTTATTGAAGCAGATTCGCTTTATTTAGAAGAAATAAAAGCGGAGTTTGCAAAAAATGATATTGAAGTTGCAGTTATCGGAAAAACAAATAAAAACAAAACAATTAAAATAAATGAAGAAATCTCTATTGATTTAATGGATGTTAAGTCATCTTGGAAAACCGGATTAAGAGAAAAACTCTAAGGCGTTACGTAAATTGGAAATTTTAAAATAAACTTACTATTTTTATAAAAATGAAGAAACCTAATGAGTAAAATAGACTATAAATCTGCTGGTGTAGATATCGATGCCGGCAACAGAGTCATCGAACAAATTAAGGATAGCGTCAAATCAACTTTTTCTAAAAATGTTTTAACTGGTCTTGGCAGTTTTGGGTCCCTTTATGATTTAAAACCTCTTTTTAAAAAATATGAGAACCCCGTGCTTGTTCAAAGTATTGATGGAGTTGGGACAAAAACAATAATTGCAAGGAAACTCAAAAAATTTGACACAATAGGTATTGATTTGTTGAGCGCGTGTGCGAATGATATACTCGTGATGGGAGCAAAACCAATTACTTTTCTTGACTATATTGCGAATGAGAAGCTACGCCCAGATATTGTTGAGAAGATTGTCTCTGGAATGGTCAAAGCTTGTAGAGAAACAAATGTATCTTTAGTCGGAGGCGAGACTGCTGAAATGCCTGATACATATTTACCCGGCGAGCATGACTTAGTTGGGGTTATAACTGGTGTTGTCGACAAAAATAAAATAATTACAGGAGATAGAATATTGCCTGGAGACGTTATTCTTGGCCTTCCTTCTAGCGGCCTTCATACCAACGGTTATTCTCTAGCACGTAAAATATTCTTCGAAGTAGCAAAGCATAATATTAACGATCATGTTGAGGGTTTAAAAAAGTCAGTGGGGCTAACTTTACTAGAACCGCATATAAATTACACAAATCATGTTTTCAAAGCTCTAGAAGATGGTATTGATATTAAGGGAATTGCGCATATCACTGGAGGTGGTCTGATTGAAAATATTCCAAGAATTCTACCTGATAAATATGGTGCTAAAATAAAAAAAGGTAGTTGGCCAAGCCTCCCTGTTTTTGATGTTATGCAAAATATCGGGAAAATTGATCAAGATGAAATGTATCGAGCCTTTAACATGGGTATCGGAATGGTCTTTGTTGTAAAAAAAGAAGATGTTAGTCTCGTGAAAGAATCTCTAAAAGATATAAGTATGGTTTATGATATAGGTACAATAATTATTAATGATGACGGCGTCGATATTTCATGAAACCTCGAATTGCAATAATTCAATTTCCAGGATCAAATACTGAACGAGAAACCATTATGGCTTGCGAAAGGGTAGGTCTTGAACCTACCGAATTTTTATGGAATGAAGATGCTGAAGGTCTTAAGCCTTACCAGGGATATATTATTGTTGGTGGATTTTCTTACGAAGACCGTTCTCGTTCAGGGGTAATAGCTTCATTAGAACCTATTATTACTCAAATAAAAGTTGAAGCTGAAAATGGAAAACCTGTTTTAGGTATTTGTAATGGCGCACAAATACTTGTTGAAAGTGGCCTTGTTCCAGGCTTTGAAAAACAGGAACTAGGTGTTGCCTTGACAGACAATAAAAGAATAAAAAATGATCAAGTTATTGGTGTTGGCTACTATAATGCTTGGGTAAATCTAAAAATGAATATTGAACCAAACAGGTCCGCTTTTACACGTCATCTTTCGCTTGGAGAGCATATTCATATTCCTATTGCTCATGGTGAAGGTAGATTTATAATGAGTGATGAGCTCTTAAAGGAATTAATTGATAATGAACAAGCGGTTTATCAATACTGTGATAAGAATGGAACTATTGTTAATGAGTTCCCAACAAATCCTAATGGGTCTATCTATAATATTGCAGCATTGTGCAATAAAGAAGGAAATATAATGGCAATGATGCCGCACCCAGAGAGAACAACTAACGGTGATGCTATTTTTTCTTCTCTAAAGGAATATATCCAAAAAAAAATTCCTTTAACTAGCCATAAACTGATCTCAAAAAAACCACAATTTGAAATTCTTACATACTCACCTGAAAAAGAATCTACCGAATGGGTTATAGACCAAATCATCACAGACAATACAGAGGCCTCCGTTGAAAAAGCACTCCATAATAAAGGGTTTGACATAACAGTTAAAAGGCAGACCCATTGGGAACTCTCTATTGAAGGAGACCAAAAATCCATTCTTGATTCTATTAATTCAAGTGGTGAACTTTATAACTCAAATAAAGAATATTTAAGTAAGACTAAAAAAGTAAGTGATACTGCTTCATTTTTAGTAAGAAAAAAAGATGATGTTTTATCTAGATCTAAGCTTGAATCACTTAAAGGAAGGTTTGAAATAGAAGGAATTACTGAATTAAAATACGGTGTTCTATGGAACATAACAGTAAATAGCGGTAATTTTGAATCTATTTTAAATGAATTAATTAACACTCAAATACTATTCAACACATTATCTCATGAATGCTATAGAATCAACTAAACATTATAAAGATCGAATTAGGGCCGAACTTAAAAACACTCTGACAGAGACTAATTTAGATGCTAAATCAAAGAGAACAGGTAAAGTCAGAGACCAATATGAATTCGATGATAAGATTATTTTAATTACTACCGACAGGCAAAGCGCGTTTGATCGTGTTCTTGCTTCCATTCCTTTTAAGGGACAAGTTTTAAACCTTACAAGTGCGTGGTGGTTTGAACAAACGAAACATATCATAAAAAACCAAGTAATTGATATACCCGATCCTAATATAACTATTGCAAAAAAATGTGAAGTTTTTCCAATAGAGTTTGTTGTACGTGGTTACATCACAGGAAGTACAAGCACCTCACTCTGGACAGTTTACAAAAATGGAGACCGTGAATACTGCGGAAACAAATTAGAGGAAGGCTTAGCTAAGAATCAAAAGTTAGATCAGAATATGCTCACCCCGACAACTAAAGAAGAAGATCATGATAGACCCATTTCTCCTGAAGAAATTGTAAGAGAAGGCTGGATGACTCAAAAAGATTGGAAATTTTGTAGCGAAAAAGCTCTTGAACTTTTTTCTTTCGGACAAAAAAAAGCAGCCGAAAACGGAATGATTTTGGTTGATACTAAATACGAAATGGGTAAGGATGAAGATGGTAATATTGTTCTGATTGATGAAATTCACACTCCAGACTCTAGTCGATATTGGATTGAAAGTACTTATAAAGAACGCATTGAAAAAGCAGAGGAACCTCAAAATATTGATAAAGAGTTTTTACGATTATGGTTTGTTGATAATTGTGATCCTTACAACGATTCAACTCTTCCGGAGGCCCCCGATGATCTTGTAATTGAATTATCCAGCAGATATATCTATTTATACGAAACGATAACAGGCGGGATATTCCCTTTTCCTGATTCACGGACCTCAATAAATGAAAGAATTAAAAACAACTTAAAGGACTTAATATGAAAGCAATATTAATAATGGGTTCAACTTCGGATGAACCACACGCAAAAAAGATTACAGACAAATTAGATAAATTCAATATAAAATGGGAACAGCATGCAGCTTCAGCGCACAAACAGCCACTTAAAGTTTTAGAAATTTTAACAAACAATAAAGACAGTGCTAATATAGTTTATATAACTATTGCAGGAAGGTCTAACGCTTTGTCTGGTTTTGTTGCTGCAAATTCAGAGTTTCCAACCATTGGATGTCCCCCTTTTTCCGACAAGTCTGATATGCTAGTAAATATTCATTCAACATTACAAATGCCAAGTAATACACCTGTTTTAACAGTAATTGATCCTGGAAATTGTGCTTTAGCAGTTAAGCGGATATTGGGTGTATAATAGACTCGGAGCAGTTTCCCCGCTTGATGGTCGTTATGGAGAAAGTGTAAAATCTCTTTCTCCTTATTTTTCTGAAGCGGCACTGATGCGTTACAGACTTTATGTTGAAGTTGAATACTTAATAGCACTCAGTCGTGAAAAAAAAATAAAAGATCTAAATTCATTTACAGAAGCTCAAATAAAAAAGTTAAGAAGTGTCTATGAAAGTTTTAATGTTACTGCAGCTGAAGAAATAAAAAAAATTGAATCAGAAACAAAGCATGATGTAAAAGCAATCGAATATTATATACAAAAAAAAATAAAAAAATCTTTGCACCCATGGGTACATTTTGCTCTTACCTCGGAAGATGTAAATAATCTCTCCTACTCCTTAATGTGGAAGCATGGGTTTGAACAGGTTTTTCTACCAGAAGTAGAAATGGTTTTAAAAAAGTTAAAATCTATTTCCATAAAATATAAAAATGATCCTATGCTTTCTCTAACTCATGGACAGTCTGCCACCCCTACTACTTTTGGAAAAGAGATTGGTGTCTTTTATGCGAGATTAGAAAGACAAGTGACTAAGGCAAAAGCCCAGAAATTACTTGGGAAATTTGGTGGTGCAACGGGAACATGGTCTGCTCATGTTGCTGCTTATCCAAAAATGGATTGGCTAGCTTTTTCTAAAAGATTTATTCAATCTTGCGGCCTTGAGCCCAACTTAATTACAACACAAATTGAATCACATGATAGTATAGCTGAAAGTTATCAGCTTGTAGTTAGAATTAACTCTATCATGAGCGACCTCTGTCGAGATATTTGGATGTATATAAGCCGAGGGATTTTAGGCCAGAAGAAGATCAAAGGTGAAGTTGGATCCTCTACAATGCCTCATAAAATAAACCCTATACAATTTGAAAATGCAGAAGGAAACATAGGTATTGCAAACTCACTCTTAACCCATCTATCAACAAAGCTTCCAATATCTAGAATGCAAAGAGATTTAACAGATTCTACATCTTTGCGTAATCAAGGTGTTGGGATGGCTCATTCTCTCCTTTCATTAAAGAGTATTTTAAGTGGCCTTGAGAGAATAATGATAAACAGAGTTTTTATGGCGGATGAACTAAACTCTCACTGGGAAGTCCTAGCTGAAGCAATACAAACGATCCTTCGTAAATCTGGTAAAGAAGACGCATATGAAAATTTGAAAAACTTAACCCAAGGACAACAAATCAGTTCAGAAGTCTTAAATAAATTCGTTTCTGAACTTACTATTTCTAATGAAGACAAGGAAACATTACTATCCCTTACGCCTGCTAACTATACTGGAAATGCTTCTAAATTGGTTGATTTATTATAATGTGTGGTATTATTGCTATTTATCACAAAAAAAAGAATGTTGCTTCAGATATATATGATGCACTAATACAAGTCCAGCATCGAGGCCAAGATGCTGCTGGAATTTCAACATGGGATAGTAATAGAATATATCTTTATAAAGAACTTGGCCTAGTAACTGAAGTCTTTAAAGCTAATAGTTCTTTAAATTTAGAAGGAAACCTTGGGGTGGGTCATGTTAGATACCCAACAGCAGGTAAAGATGATGTTAGTGAAGCGCAACCTTTCCATACATCAAACCCAGTTAATGTCTCACTTGCCCATAATGGGACACTTACCAATAGTGAAAAAATAAGATCATCATTATTAAAAACTAGATTTTGTCAATTTAATACTCAATCTGATTCTGAAGTTCTACTTAATCTTTTCACACATGAATTATTTAAAACAAACTATAGAAAATTAGCAAAATCACATGTTTTTTCAGCTTTAAATAATGTTTTTTCACAATGTGAAGGCGGATATGCTGTCACAATGCTTGTTGCAGGAATAGGAATCGTTTCATTCAGAGATCCCCACGGGATACGCCCACTTGTTATTGGTAAAAATAAAGACTCTTATATGGTAGCATCTGAAAGTGGAGCTTTAACAGCACTCGGGTATAATTTTTTAAGAGACGTTAACCCTGGTGAAGCGGTAATCATTGAAGAAGATGGTAGCCTTACAAGCAGGCAAGTTGTTAAAGATGTGAATCATCACCCTTGTTTATTTGAGTTTGTCTATTTTTCTAGACCTGATTCAACAATTGATTCTATTTCTGTCCATAAATCTCGATTAAGAATGGGTGATTTTCTTGGTGAAAATATTTTACAAAACTATCCCTCTCTAAATGTTGATGTTGTAGTTCCAATCCCAGACACAAGTAGAACCTCTGCAATGCAAGTCGCATATAAATTAAAAGCTAAGTACAGAGAAGGGTTTATAAAGAATAGATACATTGGTCGTACATTTATAATGCCGGGTCAAAATATGAGAAAAAAATCTGTAGCACATAAATTAAGTCCAATTAAACTTGAGTTTAAAGGTAAGAATGTTCTGCTAGTTGATGATTCAATTGTAAGAGGAAACACATCTAAAAAAATTATCGAAATGGTAAAAAAATGTGGTGCTAAAAAAGTCTACCTGGCCTCAGCATCACCTCCAATAAGGCACCAAAATGTCTATGGAATTGATATGCCCGCTGTAAAAGATCTGATTGCACATGGACGAAATATCAAGGAAATAAAAGAGTATATACAAGCAGATGAATTAATTTATCAAAGCCTAGAAGACTTGAAAAAGTCTGCACATATTGGTAATCCCATGATAAAAAACTTTGAAGACTCTGTTTTTACTGGAAAATATTGCACAGGAACAGTCAGCAAAAAATATTTAGAAACCCTAGAGGAGAGTCGTTTAGATTCTTCAAGAAACTAATTTTTTAAATAACTAAAATATTATACTAAACATGGGATTAAATATATTAATCATTGGCTCCGGTGCCAGGGAACATGCTATTGCGAGAGCTCTTGATGCTTCAAGTAAAGAAAAATATATTTTCTGTATAGCCTCAAATCTGAACCCTGGAATAGTGGAACTTTGTGATGAGCTGATTATTGGTGATTTCAATGACCCAAGCTTTGTTGTTGCTTATGCTAATGAGATTAATGCAGATTTAGTAATTATCGGACCTGAAAATCCTTTAGATCGAGGTATATCTGATGCTCTTTGGGATGCTAATATAAGGGTTGTTGGGCCTAAAAAAGACCTTGCTCAAATTGAAAGTTCAAAAGCCTTTACACGAGATTTATTAAGTAAGTATAATATCTCTGGTGGACCAAAATATAAAACTTTTTCATCAATAATTGGCGTTTCTGAGTTTTTATCTGAACTTGGTAAAGATTATGTTGTGAAATTTGACGGATTGGCTGGTGGTAAAGGCGTGAAAGTTTCCGGAGATCATCTTCATTCACACAGAGATGCTCTCGATTATTGCTCAGAAATAATAACTAATAAAGGAACGTTTGTTATAGAACAAAAATTTGTTGGTGAAGAGTTTTCACTTATGAGTTTTTGTGATGGGGAAACCTTAAAGCATATGCCAATTGTTCAAGATCATAAACGAGCCTTTGAGAATGATACAGGTCCCAATACAGGAGGTATGGGAACATATTCTGACGCAAATCATTCTCTACCCTTTTTAAATGAAAGTGATGTAAATGAAGCTAAATCAATAAACCTAAAAACTGCTAAAGCACTAAAAGAAGAGTTTAATGAAGGCTATGTCGGGATACTATATGGTGGTTTTATTGCAACGAAAAATGGTGTGAAATTAATAGAATATAATGCTCGCTTCGGAGATCCTGAAGCAATGAATGTTCTATCAATATTAGATTCAGACTTCCTAGAGATATGTGACCTAATGACTAAGAAAAAATTAAAAGATATAAATATTAAATTTAAGAAAAAAGCAACTGTTTGTAAGTATGCTGTTCCGATTGGGTATCCAGAAGAACCCGTTAAAAACAAGCCCATAAATTTAAATAAAATAGAAAACCCAGATAATCTTTATTATGCCTCCGTTGATATAAAAAATGATATTTTAGTAGAGTCTGGAAGTCGAACAGTAGCTTATGTAGGCACTGGTTCTACAATTTTTTCTGCTGAAAAAATTGTAGAAAGAGAAATTTCCAAAGTAGAGGGTCCTCTTTTTCATCGATCTGATATAGGAAAAAAGGAATTAATAAATAAAAAAATTGACCATATGAAGTCTATTCGATGATTAGGCTCGGTGTTTTAGGCTCTACAAAAGGAACCGATTTGCAAGCAATCCTTGATGCTATCTCAAAAAAGATTTTGAAAGCAAAAGTCTCCCTTGTAGTCTCAAATAATAAGAATGCATATATTTTAAAAAGAGCTAAAAATAACAATATTCCTAATTACTATATTTCACACGAAAGCTTAAGCAGAAAAAATTTTGATTCTTTAGTTGCAAGAGAATTGAAAAAATACAAAGTTGATTTAATTCTACTAATTGGCTTTATGCGAATTTTATCAAAAGAGTTTTGCTTGGAATGGAAAGATAAAATTTTAAATGTACATCCATCACTCCTACCAAAATATGCTGGCGGTATGGATAACAATGTACATGAAGAAGTTTTAAAAAATAAAGATCTCGAAACCGGTTGCACAATCCATTTTGTCACAGAAAAACTAGATGCTGGCCCAATTTTAGTTCAAAAAAGATGTGCTGTTGAAAAAAATGATACTCCATTAACTCTAAAAGAAAAAGTTCAAGTTTTAGAGGGAGAAGCTTTCTTGGAGGCAATTAAATTAATTCAACAAAAATCGTAATTAAAAACCAAAATAAATTCAATTAAATAAAATGATAAAAAACCCAACTTTAAATAAAAAAAACGTGGCAATAAAAAGAGCTCTTATTTCAGTTTATGATAAAACAGGGTTGGTTCATCTTGCTAAAAGTTTAATTAAACATAACATTGAAATTTTAAGTACTGGGGGAACAGCATTAGAACTTAGAAAAGCAAATATTCCAACAATAGATGTCAGCGATTACACAAAATTCCCAGAAATTATGAATGGCAGAGTTAAAACAATAAATCCACTAATCGAAGGTGGAATATTAGGGTTAAGAGATCAACACAATACCGATGCACTCGATAATAATATAAAATGGATTGACCTTGTAGTTTGTAACTTATATCCTTTTTCAGAAACAATATCACAAGAGAATTGCACAAACGCTTTAGCGTTAGAAAATATAGATATTGGGGGGCCAACCATGATTAGATCTGCTGCTAAAAATGTAGGTTGGGTTGTTCCTGTTGTTGATCCTAATGATTATATTAGCTTAATTAAAGATCTTAATGAGAATACTACCATTTCATATAATAAAAGAAGGCAATTATGCGCTAAAGCATTTGGTCATACTGCGCAGTATGATACTATAATTCACAATTATTTAAAAGAAGACCCTCTTTCTGAAGACTTCTCTCTTACTTTTAAAAAACATTCCGAAATGCGCTATGGAGAAAACCCTCATCAATCAGCAGCATCTTTTTCGATTCCTGGAAATCAAGAAAGAAACATCTTAAATGCTACGATTCATCAAGGGAAACAATTGTCTTACAATAATATAATGGATGCTGATGGAGCGTTGGCTTGTTTAAAAGAATTTGACAAGCCTGCATGTGTTATTGTTAAGCATTCAAACCCTTGTGGTGTTGCCACTGGCGATAGCTTATTAGATGTTTACAAAAATGCATTTAATGCAGATTCATTATCTGCATTTGGAGGGATCGTTTCTCTTAACCGTACCTGTACAGCAGAAATTGCAGTAGAAATTTCAAAAGTATTTGTTGAAATTATTTTGGCTCCAAACTACGAAAAACAAGCTCTAGAAATATTTAAAAAGAAGAAAAACTTAAGGGTTTTAGAAATTGGAACTTTTACAAGAAGAAATAAAAAACTTGAAATCCGAAATATAGATGGAGGCATCTTAGTCCAAGATGTTGATACTAAAATTTTAACAGCAGCAAACTTTAAAACTGTAACGATAAAAGAACCAACAAATATAGACATCGAAACCGCATTATTTACATGGAAAGTTTTACGCCATGCTAAATCAAATGGTATCTTAATAGCAAAAGATAATAGAACTGTTGGACTGGGTGCAGGTCAAGTAAGCAGAGTAGATGCTGTGCATATGGCTTTGAAAAAAGGTGGTGATAATGTTATTGGTGGAGTGTTAGCCTCTGACGCTTTTTTCCCTTTTAGAGATAGTATTGATGCTATCAAAAACTCTGGGATTAGCACTGTTCTTCAACCGGGAGGTTCTATAAGAGATTCGGAGGTAATTGATGCATGTAATGAATATGGTATATCAATGATTTTTACTGGTACCCGCTGTTTTAAGCATTAACCTGTTGAAATGAAAAAATTCACATGGCTATTTTTTTCATCTTTTGGTATAATGTTTGCAATACTTTCATGGGCTCAAGAATCAGGATTGCTATCAATGGATTTAGGAGCAAAAAAAGGGTTTTTAGCATTATTTTTGGGTCTTTTTTTATATAAAGTGATTCCATCAAGAATTGAATGAATAAAGAAAATCTTAAAACTATTCTAACATTTTTATGCGTATTCGCAGCCATTTATATGTTTTTGGTTGGTATAAATGGAATGTCTTCCGCTATAAAGCATATGGGTTCTGGTGTTGCTGAATCAATTTTCACAGCCACAAAAAATCCTTTTATTGCCCTTTTTATTGGAGTTTTTAGTACCGTTCTTTTTCAAAGTTCTTCTACTACCACTTCCTTAATTGTAGGGATGGTTAGTAGTGGAGCACTTAGCCTTTCAAGCTCTATTCCAATGGTCATGGGTGCTAATATCGGAACTACAGTTACAAATACAATTGTTTCTATTGGGCATATAAGTAGAGGAAATGAGTTTAAAAGGGCTTTTGCCGCTTCTACAGTTCATGATTTTTTTAATATATTAGCTGTTATTATTCTTTTTCCACTTGAAATAACTTTCCATGGCATACAGAGATCTTCAGAATGGTTTGCTAGTTTGATTTTTGGGAAAATGTATGATATCGATGTTTTGACTGCAAAAAGCCCAATTAAGGCAGCTGTTAAATCTGGCTCTAAATTTGTGGAGAAGTTTTCATTTGATAATGATATCTTTTTTCTAATCATAAGTGTTTTGATAACTTTTTTAATGCTTTACTCCTTAGTTAAGTTATTAAAAAGTTTAGTTTTAGAAAAAATTGAAACATTCTTTGATAAGTATATTTTTAAAACAAGCCTTCGAGCTGGATTTTTTGGAGTTATATTAACAATAATGGTTCAGAGTAGCTCCATAACAACTTCATTGGTTGTACCATTAGCAGGAGCAGGCGTTTTAACACTTAGACAAATCTTTCCTTTTACACTTGGTGCTAATATTGGAACAACGGTCACGGCTCTTTTAGCTTCGTTGACTGGAACTGTATCTGCCCTAATTACGGCTATTAGCCATTTAATTTTTAATATTATTGGTATTCTTGTCATATATGGAATCCCGTTATTGAGAAATATACCGTTAAGATTAGCGGAATTAATCTCTGACTACGCAGAAAAAAATAAATTAACACCTATTATTTACTTATTAATAACTTTTATATTAATTCCACTTTCAATAATATTTTTAAGTAGTTAATATTTTATGAAACTAAAAAATAAAGGACTTTAAATTGTGATCTTCTTTAAAGAAATTTTAAATCTATGGAAATCTGAAAACCTTCTTTCCCAGGCGTGGGATGAGACCTCTGAAATGATGGAATTATCACATCAAATGTTTGAAGAAGCTATTTATAATATGAGAGAAGGGGTTAAGAGAAAAAAATTAATTAAACTAAAAAAACGAGATAAGGAGATTAATAATTACCAAAAAGAAGTTAGAAAAAAAGTAATAACTCACTTTTCTGTTTCTAAAAATATTGATGAAATCCCAAGTGGAATGGTTTTACTAAGTATAATAATTGATGTTGAAAGATTAGGTGACTACACAAAGAATATTCTTGATTTAGCAATAAACTATGATGAAAAAATAATATCAGAAAACCTTCTTCCAGAGTTACGAGAAATTGAATTAGTTATTGAAAAGAGATTTAAGAAAACTTTGAAGGCTGTAAACCAACAAAGTGAAGACAGAGCCAACCTCCTCCTAAATACATATGAAAAAGATATTGCTTTAGCATCAGATAAAATAGTAAATAACTGTATTTCAGGTGATTTAGCTTTTGAAAATAACCAAATATCTACTGTTGTCTCGCTATATTCTAGGTATCTAAAAAGAGTTGGCGCTCATTTAAAAAATATTACTACAACTATCACTAACCCTTATGAGCATATTGGATATAAACACCCTTAGGAAAGTTTCTCTTAAATATTTTCTACGGTTTAATGTAAAAAAGCTAAGCATCAATCAAAAATTTAACTTTTTATAAAATTCGCTTTATAATCATTATAAAAAGGCATACTTAAGAAAAATTCAATTAAATAACGTATTCTTTCATGACTTTCTGCTAAGACTAAAACTAATTCATCGGGCGAAACCCATTTACAATCTGTTATATTCTCATTAAAGTCTGGTACTAACTTAATTTTTCTATCTCCTGTAAACTCGACTAGATACCAATACGTTTTTTTTATTATCTTTCTTCCGTTTGTATTCTTGTAATAGTATGTTGGAATTAGCTTTCTTAAAATTTTTAAATTTTCTTGAGGTAAACCAGTTTCCTCACTTATTTCAATGATAGCAGTTTTACGGCTATTATTTCCTTGCTCTAACCTACCTTTAGGAAGATCCCATCTATCATTTTTATAAATAAACAGAATTTTGTCTTTATGAATGACTATACCACCGGCAGTTTTGATGTTACTGCTCATTTGCCTTAATCCTATATAGTAGATCATATTGTTCTTTAGATAAGTTTTTGAATCGAACTTTGTTTAAAAATAATTCATAAGAGGGATTTTTTTGAGACCATTTTTTGGATTTTAGTTTTTTCTTCCCCTCATAGTCAATATGAGATAGAACATACCTCATAGCATTTAATCTAGCGATCATTTTATTATTAGAATTAATAATAACCCAAGGATTCTTTTTTGTAGAGGTTTTTCTAAACATTTGTTCTTTATAATTAGTAAATAATTGCCACTTTTTGTGAGCTTCCCAATCATTAGATGATAATTTCCAATATTTAAGAGAACTTGTTTCTCTTAGATGGAATCTTAATTCTTGATTTTCTTTGGATAAAGATAAATAAAATTTTATCAATATTGCACCACTGTTGAATTGTTTTTTTTCCCAAGTATTAACATTTTGCATAAAATATTTATATTGAGATTCTGTACAGTAATTCATAGATGGTTGTATAAGTGCTCTTGAGTACCAACTCCTGTCAAAAAAATTAATTTCGCCTTCCCTAGGTAACCTTCTATCCCATGTGTTAAACCACTTCTTATCTTGTTTTTTGGTCGGAACACCAAGTTCAATAACATTTACGGATTTAGGCATCATATTTTCTATAAACCTTTTTATGGTTGATCCTTTACCTGCAGCATCCCTTCCTTCAAAAACGATACCTATTCTTTTTTTATTGTTTATAGTCCATTCCTGTAATTTAAGGAGTTCAACTTGCAGACGT
>JAOHKG010000028.1 GCA_028101095.1 Fidelibacterota bacterium
TTTAGGCGATAACATTAAAGAACTAAACATTGTAGGAATTACCATCATCGCATAAGCGCTATCTACAAAATTAACTGCAATATCTAGTGATGAAATTGATGCAACAACCAGCATCACAACATAAAAAATATTATAAGGCTTTTTCCATTTTGTGCCAAAAAGATGAGAAATACATTTTTGCCCATAATATGAGTAACCAAACATAGTTGAAAATGCAAATGTAAGAACTGCTATTAATAGAAAGATTTCACCAGGTAAACCCAATTCAGTTTTAAAAGCCATTGCAGTCATGCTTACACCATTTAAATCTTGGGTATAAACACCACTTATTAATATTATCAGGGCTGTAATAGAACAAACTATAATTGTATCTATAAATGGTCCTAGCATGGCTACAAGACCTTCTCTAACTGGTTCATTTGTTTTAGCTGCACCATGTGCCATTGTTTCTGTTCCAGTACCGGCTTCATTAGAAAAAAGACCTCTTTTTACACCAATTATTATGACACTCCCTAAGGCACCACCTGCAACAGCATTACCTGAGAAAGCATCCATTATAATTAAACTAAAAACTCCAGGGATTTCAGTAAAATTTTTAGATAATACAAAAAATGCAGCCAAGAGATATAATCCTACCATTGTAGGAACAAGTCTACTTGCTACTTTTGCAATTCTTTTAATTCCACCAAAAATAACACTTCCAACTATGCAAGAAACGATCATTCCTGTAATTAGGTTCCCAGTAAAAGGGTTTGTTTGAAACATATTAAGCGGTGCATAAAAGGAATCTCTGATGATTTGAGCTAATTGATTAGCCTGAAAAAAGCAAATACATCCAAAAAGACCCGATGCACTGAAGATTTTAGCTAAAAAACTATATTTTTTGCCCAAACCTTCTTCTATGTAATACATGACTCCACCTTGAATTTCCCCTTGATCATCATACCCTCTATACATCAATGCAAGAGTACATGTGAAAAACTTAGTACTCATTCCTAAAACAGCCGTAACCCACATCCAGAAGATAGCTCCTGGTCCGCCAGTGTGTATCGCTACCGCAACACCAGCAATATTTCCCATCCCAACTGTACCTGCTAAAGCACTTGATAAAGCTTCAAAATGAGTTATTTGTCCAGGAGCATCATCAGAATCATATTTACCCATTAAAACTTGAATTGCATGTCTAAAATAGAGTAATGGTGTCAGTCTACTATATATCGAGAAAAAAATTCCTCCACCAAGTAATAAGATTACTAACGGCATACTCCAAAGAGCACTTGAAAGGCTAGCCATAGCACTATCTAGGAAATTATAAAAAACCATTCTGAACCTTTTTATTATTCATGCATTATCATCAAATTCACCATGAATTTAATGTTAAAAAAACTAGACCAATATATCATTCACCAATTTACTGTAGTCCTCGGCCTCTCAGTTTTTGGATTTGTTTCAATATTTTTGATTGTTGATCTTATTGAAAATTTAGATCGTTTTATGGATAATAAGGTTCCATTTTATGTTGTGGCTCAATATTATCTATATACCCTTCCATATTTCATTAGTATTGGTTTACCTATGTCTGTCTTGCTTTCTACTGTTTTTAGCTTAGGAACTATGGTTAAAAAAAATGAATGGACAGCCATAAAAGCATCTGGTATAAGCTTATATAGAATTACTTTACCTCTGATGCTATCAGGACTGTTTCTTTCAGGAGCCTCTTTTAGCCTTGATAACCTGTTAGTTTCATACGGAAATGAAAAGCGTTTTGAAATTGATCGGGATTATGTTAAAAGAAAATCTAGACATAAACTTAAAAATTCATTAAAAAATATTTTTCTTCAAAAAAACCTAACCAACCATATTTCACTTTCTCATTATTCTATCAAGAAAAAAGTTGGAAGAGACCTTACTATAATAGATTTAGGTCCTGAAATAATGAGAAAACGAATTGACGCAAAAAAAATTATTTGGGAAGAAAATTCAAATAAATGGAAGATTGAAGACTATTCCATAAGGAATTTTAGTGATGATGGTATTGAAGTAAATACAATTCTAAAGACATCTGATACATTATTAGACCTTGGTTTTACGCCTGAAGAAATTCAGAAACAAGCGAGAAAGCCTGATGAACTTGATTTTTTCGCATTAACAAATAGAATCATTGAGTTAAAAAGCAATGGTGTAGATACAATTAAGTGGGAAGTTACTAGATACATGAAAATATCTTTTGCATTTACTAACTTAATAGTCGTTCTTTTTGGTATACCATTAGTCTTAATTAAGGAAGAAAATAGCCTTTCATTTGGAGCAGGTGCTAGCGTGTTTGTTATTTTTGGATACTATGCATTTATTAAATTTGGACAATCATTAGGTTTTAAAGGAATTGTTGAACCAATGCTTTCAGCTTGGATTGGTAATGTACTGTTTATGTTTTGTGGTATAGTTTTATTATGGAGAGCAAAAACTTAGAACTAAATTTTTATTTTTGGCTGCGATATTGCTTTATCTATTTTTTTCTTTTCTTTATTCTTACCTACATAGGTAAATCCAAATGAAAAATTGAACCCTTTCATTGTATGTAACCACATCCCATTTCTAAAAGAAAATCCTAAGTCAAACATAACAGGTCCTTTCTTAACACCAAAACCCATTCCTAATTCTTTAAAATCACCACCACCCCATCCGAACCCAATTCGCATTGGAAAAGTTTGAATCTTTGACCATTCTGTAGCTATTGACCATTTCCACTGCTTTCTGGCATAGTATGAATTTTCAAATCCAGCAACTAAATCAGATGCAATTAAAAAGCTATCCATTTCCCTGCTAAGTCCAAGTCTAAAAATTGCAGGTACTCTAGTTACAAACTCAGTTTTGTTTTTTGGTACAAAAAAAGAGGTTTCATTAGTAAACAACTCTCCTTGACTAAGCTTATCAGCTCTAATGGTATCGATATTAAATGTATATAAAATTGATTCATTTGCATTAAGAGTACTATCACCCCACTGAAACGGGTAAAAAGAGGAGGTTAGAGGATTGATACTATTAGATGATTCACCACCACCTTGAGTCCATCTGATACTTCCCGTTAGATTTATTACAGAAGCTCCAAACTTCCAGCCTTTGTAAGGCCTTGATACAACACCGATATCTATTCCAAAGCCAGATCCTCCAACGCCTTGTCGAATGATGTAATTTCCTGAGCCATAGATTCCTAAATCATCAGTAATAAGATTTGATGAAGAAGAGTCTTCGTCCACTCCTAAATAGAATAATCCCTGCATATATTTTGCGGTTATCCCCCAAGACATACTCTTAAAAGGAATTCCAAATGAAAATCCATATTCATTTAGCCCAACAATTTCATAGTTAAACTCTAAATCTAAATTCTCTTTTTGACCATTACCGTAAAATATTAGCTCAAGAAGACCAATGGGTAAACGATAGTTTTGTAAAATTATATTATTTGCAGAAAAAGCCATATTTCCTTTTGAAATATTTAATAGTGGAATCGGCATATGCGTGTCCATAAAAAATGACATTCCATCCTCATTTTTTAGCTGCCTAAACAGCTTATTTTTCTCTTTTGTATTTAGTGTATCACCGCTGTATTGAGCAATATTTTCGATTGAAAAAAAGTTCCCTAGAATTCCAAAATCTAATTGAAGTCCCTGAATCATCATCGGTTCATTTTGATGTAAACCAATAAGGCCAGGATTGTATCCAACACTAAAAATTCCATTTGCGATAGTAGTATAAGCACCTGCCATTCCAACTACTCTAGGGTCTCTCTTTGTTTGAGAAATTGAGTTGGTATTAACTAAAAATAATAAAATACAAACTAAGTATCTCATCTAAAGACACCTATAATCTTTTGTTTTCTGAAAGGAGAAGAACTCCTCACTAATGCTCTTTTCCTAATATTGACGTAATATCCATTTATATCACAGGCTTCACCATTTGAATAAACTGCTTTGATTCTTATTTTTAAAGAATCGTCAAATGTTAAACTTGATAATGGCCAAGAGTAACTATTGGTGTCTGTGACGCTTGTTAAATCACTAGCTATGGATTGCCAATCAGAAGTTTGCTTGCAAGAGTCTAAACTTTTTCTGTAAGTACTAGAGTCAGTAGATGTAGAATAATATAGATCTACTGTTTCATCACTAGTTCCCATTGCAACCCATTTTATGTTCATCTCTTCATCATCAAAAAATGTTTCAGTGCCATTTGGAGATATTATTAAAAGTTCGTTACCTGCAGAACCAAAAGCACCAGAACTACTTAAAGTGAATGTAATAAAAGAACTAATGTCTAAGTAATCATCTTTAGAAAGGAAAACAGATTTATTACCGGTACCAGGTAAATAAAATCTTGGCATTGTAAAGTGTGATCCATAATCGGTAAGAAGATATATTTGTGAAGTATCAATCGTGCTCGGATAAATACCTGTCCCAGGTATTGCAACCATACCTTGTGGATATCCAGATGTATCATTTGCACCATAGTAGGATTCTGGATCAGGAAGAGTAAACTTAAATAATGTGTCTACATATGAAAATAAGGTGTCAGTCATAGAGCCATTTGATTTTACAAGATAAGGTAAACCATTGATACAATCAGAAAAATCTGTCATCACATTAAAAATATAAACATTACTACTATCAGGCGATATTTCGCTACATTTTCTCAAAATATATAAACTATCTCCGAGTAATAGTTTTCCTTGGCTTACTAAAGTATCCCTGAAAAAGTTTAACTGTTCTCTTGATGTATCTGTAGGGAAAAATTCTATATTACTCATCAAAACAGATACCTCTGCGCCAAATGGCATTGCATTGGTAATAGTTGACACTAAACTAGTCTCAAGAAGACTATTTCGAATCTTATACCTTGTTTGATGATCAAAGGGTTCAATTTCGGTTGCTGTTCCACCTAAAAAAGCCATGGGTGCAATTTGAAGAATGAAAGGTATCTTGACCTCAAAGCCACCGGCTATAGCTTTATTTGCAGTTATAGATCCACGTCCGTCAATTTTAACCTCTGGGACAATAACTAACTGTACTGGGTTTGATGCTAGTAAGTCAATTATTGATGCACATGTATCACAAGGAACTTCTGTTTTTGAAAATGATGGAGAAGCCTCTAAAGGATTCAACAAATAGGAATTATATAATTCAATTTCGTTAAAAATTGATATAGTTGTTCCCAGCTTATTCAATGAAATTACAGTAACGGCAGTATCTAAATCATTACTCGTTGCTGGAAGTCCCATGGTATCAATATTAACAGGTACATAAGTTAGCTCTCCTAGCGAGTTATACCCTTTAAATTGCATAGACATTTGAATAGGTAATTGAATTTGATTTTTAAAAATCAGATTAAATTCGGCTTCTGTGGGAATCGCACCTGTAAAACCTGGTGGGAACTCTTGAGACGTTTCATCAGCTGGCATTTCCATGAACATATTAGCACCAATTTCAGAAAACGATAATTGCTGTAAATTCATATTCATTGTGAATTCACCCAAGGGTGTACCATCTAATGGGATTGTTGCTTTCTGAATTGGAACTGTAATATCCAAAATTAAATCAAAACTTGTAAATGCACTATCAGGCCAGCCATCATTATTATTATCCGGAATAATACTTTGAAGTGTATCCCCGGCTAGGTTAAATGTTTTATTGATTTCAACACCTGCTTTAAGAATAGTATCTATTCTTACAAGTTCATTACTGTTAGGCGGGAAAAAATTTTGAAAATCTAGTAAAAACTTTAAATCGAATGGGAATGTACTAGCTAAATTTTCAATTATTAATTTATTTTCAAAATTTAATGCCCCATCCTCAACCGACTTTACTATGTTACGGTAAATTTCCATCTTAGTAATACCTGATTCAGACATATCCATTTCAGGTAAACTCATATCAGGCATTTCTATTCCATCAGACATAGAGTAATTATTTGTAGTTATGTCGATTGCGCCAATTCCTGGAATACTAAATAAAAAATGAAAATCAACCCACATTGAATCTATTGGTGGGATTGTAATATATTCCGTGGTCGCCTTTTGCAATGATAAGTTACTTGCTATTTTTAGAAAGTTAGTCAAACCTTTTCCAGACAAAGCTGTGGTGTCTGCGTATGTTTGTCCATTGCTTAGAGATGGAATTTTATTATGATTTGCTAAGGAATCTAAAAGGGGTGGCGAATTCCCCGTTACTAAATAAGAATAAATCTCTTTAAGGTTTGTGGGAATATTATTATTCCTAAATAGAGTTCTAAAGATACTATTTATTTCATCTGTTGCTATAATAAGAGTATCAATGCTAGCAATAATAGGTGGGTCTGATGGTGGTTCAATACTGGATAAACCAATTTCAATTTCTGTAGCTAGAGCACTAAAAATTCCCTCTATTACAGTATTAAAAGGAGTAACGATTGTTGTATTATATGATTGCGAATCCATTACTACTGTTTCTGCATTTGGAAAAGTAAAGGTAGTATAGTCAGAGACTGTAACTCCTCCAACTTTTGTATCTGTAGTATCCAGATAAGTAAATCCTGGAATATCAACACGGATTGTTTGCTCTATTGGATCTGGAAGAGCAAGTGGAATATTTAATGAAACACCAGGGATTTCACCTGATGAGATGGATTGATCTAATCCAACAGGAATTGATGGAAGTGCAGGTAACTCGGTAGGCTCCATCGCTCCACTTTGAATAATTTGAAAGCCCAAACTATCCTTAGGGAAAATTGTTAATGAATCTACAAGGTCCGTCATAGGGAGTCTTGTTTGAAGTAGTGGAATTTTAAGATCTAGATACCAAGTTGGCATTTCAAATTTTTTAGGAATGTCAAAGTCGCAAGAGGTCATCGCTAATAGTGTAGCGAATAGGAAGGGATACATGATCCTCATTTTAAAACGTGATAAAGTGTGTCTCGGTTTTACCTTCATGTTATGCCAAAATTTATTGGGCTTCCGCTATAGAATTTGTGAAAATAAAATGACAGATACAAAAACAAAAAACCCCATAGAATATATGGGGTTAACTGTTGTTAATATTTCACTTATATTAATATCTATAGTGATCTGGCTTGTATGGGCCCTCTTTTGGTACTCCAATATAGTCAGCCTGCTCATCAGATAATTCGGTTAAAACTACTCCCAAATGATCTAAGTGGAGTCTAGCTACTTCTTCATCTAGCTCTTTTGGAAGCATATAAACACCAACTTCGGGTGCATCTGCAGCCAATGCTAGTTGTGCAAGAACTTGATTTGTAAAAGAGTTAGACATTACAAAACTCGAGTGTCCCGTTGCACAACCTAAGTTGACTAACCTTCCTTCTGCTAAAATAAATATTTGATTACCATTAGGAAAAGTGTATCTATCAACTTGTGGTTTTATTTCTTCTCTTTCTACACTTTCATCTCCATTTAAAGCATACACTTGAATTTCATTATCAAAATGACCAATGTTACATACAATTGATTGATCATTCATTTGATGCATATGCGCTGTTGTTATCACATCTTTATTTCCTGTAGTAGTAACAAAAATATGAGCTTCTGGAATTGAGTTCTCTAAAGTATTTACCTCAAAACCTTCCATTGCAGCCTGAAGAGCACAGATAGGGTCAATCTCAGTAATAACTACTCTTGCGCCATATCCTTTCATTGACTGAGCGCAGCCTCTTCCCACATCTCCATATCCACAAACAACAATTGTTTTTCCTGCTAGCATAACATCAAGAGATCTCTTGAGACCATCTGCTAGCGATTCTCTGCATCCATAAACATTATCAAATTTTGATTTTGTTACAGAATCATTCACATTGTATGCTGGAAAAAGTAACCTTCCTTCTTTTTCCATCTGAACTAATCTATGGACGCCCGTTGTTGTTTCTTCAGATACACCAATAATATTTTTTTGAACTTTATACCAGTGATTCGGATCTTTTTCTAAAACCTCTCTAATTAATCTTTCAACGATAATTTCTTCTTCTACATCTGTTTCTATTGGCGGAATCTTACCCGTCTTAGCAAAATATTTTTCTAATTCGTAACCTTTGTGTATTAAAAGAGTTGCATCTCCTCCATCATCAACTATCAGCTCAGGACCTGAACCATCAGGAAAAGTAAGTGCTTGCATCGTGCACCACCAATATTCTTCAAGTGTCTCTCCCTTCCAAGCAAAAACAGGAACTCCAGATTCTGCAATTACTGCAGCAGCATGATCTTGAGTGGAGAATATATTACAACTAGCCCAACGAACATCTGCACCAAGCTCAACAAGAGTTTCAATTAGAATTGCCGTCTCGACCGTCATATGAAGAGAGCCTGTAAGTTTTTTACCCGCTAGAGGTTTATCTTCTCCATATTTTTTTCTCGTAGACATTAAGCCTGGCATCTCTTTTTCAGAGATATCTAATGCCTTTCGTCCGTCAGCAGCAAGAGAAAGATCTTTAACTTTATGCTGAATATTTTCTACTATTTCTTTAATTATTGTTTCGCTCATTATTATACCTTATAATTTTGATTGTAGGGATTCTATCATATCGACTTTTTCCCATGTAAATTGTTCTAACTCTCTTCCAAAATGACCGTATGCAGCTGTTTCTCTAAACCTCGGTTTTTTTAGATCTAAATGAGAGACAATCTCACCGGGTCTTATTGGAAATACATCTCTTGCAATTTTTGTAAGCGATTCATCATCTAGTTTTCCTGTACCAAAACTTTTAACATAAAAAGATGTAGGTTCTGCAATACCAATACTATACGAGAGCTGAACTTCACATTTTTGAGCTAGATCTGAAGCTACTATATTTTTCGCAATATATCGTGCCATATAAGTAGCGCTTCTATCTACTTTAGAAGAATCTTTTCCTGAAAATGCACCTCCTCCATGAGGAGCATATCCACCGTAAGTATCTACAATTATTTTTCTTCCAGTTAATCCTGTATCTGCTTCTGGGCCACCATACACAAATCGTCCAGTACCATTGACAATAAAATCATCTTTGTAATCGTAACCATATGAATCAAGAACGGGTTTTATTACGTTGATTATCACCTCATTCTTCACAAATTCTAATTCTTTAGACTCAGATCCATATTCAGCTAACATATCATCATGCTGAGTTGCAATAACTGTTTTATCAACAGACTTTGGAATTCCATTTTCATAAAGAACAGAAACCTGAGATTTACCATCTGGTCTTAACCAGGGTAACGTTCCATCTTTTCTTAAAATTGATAATTTTTCAGTAAGACGGTGCGAAATTTGAATTGGTAATGGCATCAATTCAGGTGTCTCTTTACATGCGTAACCAAACATCAATCCCTGATCTCCTGCTCCTTGTTCAGATATATTTTCTGAATCAACACCTTGTGCAATCTCTGGACTTTGCTCATGTAGTTTATTTAGTATTTTTACTTCATCCGGATCAACACCGCTATTCCTTTTATGATATCCTATCTCTTTTATGGTATCTCTAATAATATTTTCAACGTCTGTAGATGCGCTAGTTCTTATTTCACCAGAGACTACAACTAATCCTTTAGTTGCTAGAGATTCACAAGCAACATGAGCTTCAGAATCTTGGTTAAGTATATTATCTAAAATTGCATCCGAAAAAGCATCACAAGCTTTATCTGGATGACCTTCAGTTACTGATTCAGAAGTGAATAAGTGTTTGCTCATTTAATTTACCTTTTACTTGTTGTCTAACCCTATTTAGATTGGGATATTAATTAATTATATTGTTTTGTTTTAATACAAAATTCACGATAAATCCTTGCAAGTTCTTGCAACATTTCAACTGAATATTGAAAGTTATAGGACATGATATGTTCAACATTAAGCCCAAGTGGAACTTTTAAGTTATTCTCTGTAATATGATTAAGGACTTCATTTAAAGTTTCAATAGCGACGTCAAGAGACCTATCCGTCATAGTTCCAGGACGAGCTTGTAAATATTTTTCCGTATTATTTGGGATTTCAACCCCTAACCATTTCAAAAAATCTATGTTTTTTTGAGAAGACACTGGTGCAAAACTCAATAAAATTCTTCTAGGAAATGTATTATTAGAATTACATAAATCTTGATAGTTATCAATCATTTTGATAATATTTTTTGAATCATATAACACCTGTGTTGTAAAAAACTCAGCACCATTTTTACTTTTTCTTAATAAATTTTTAGACTCATTTTTTCTGCTGGGAATTGCAATACAACCTGAAAAAAGACTACTAGACTCTCTATTAAAATCATTTTTAATAAAACTTAAAGCTTCATTAACTGTTGGTCCTTCATATGAAATTGAACTCGATTCACCTCCAACTATAATTAAGTTTTCAATTTCATATTTTTCATGAGTCTCATGAATCCATTTTTTTTGAAGATCATGATTTTCATGAACGACAACTCGATTCACTATAGCTTCAATACCAACAATATCCTGTAAAAGCATACCAAACTTGCGAGGTTCACCTCGTTTTTGATTTACAATAGGCCTATCTCCTCTCCCTGCTTCATCGTGTACTTCTGGAATATTTATTGCATCTATATGAGTCTGTGAAAGCAGAGAACTAATTGTTTCCGCATAAGAATTTAAGGTTCCATCCTTCTCTCTTGGAGGTAAGATTTCATAAGCAACAACGGGTCTTTGTGGTTTTTTAATTTTATCTCTTATTCTCATTTTATATTCTCATTTTTTTAAGACACTAAAATAACGCGAGTTTGGATGTGAAAAATAATAACCAGATACTGAAGCGGTAGGGAGCATTGCACGCGATTCGGTAAGAGATATACCTATTAATTTTTCAACATCTAATATTTTCCAAATTTTATCTTTTTCTTCATGCGAGGGACAAGCAGGATAACCTGGTGCAGGACGAATACCTTTATATTTTTCTTTTAATAAATCTTTTAACCTAGAATCTTCATTTTTTGCATAGCCCCAGCCTATTTTCCTAACATATTCATGCATCCATTCAGCTGCAGCTTCTGCTAACCTGTCTGCAAGGACTTTTACCATTATAGAATTATAATCATCTAAGTTACTTTCATATTTAGCCACTATTTTCTCCATACCATGGCCAGCTGTAACTGCAAATAAGCCTAAGGTATCATCTTTTTCTGGTGAAATATAATCAGCTAAACAAAAATTTGGGTTTTTACCTTTGTCTAAGAGTTGTCTCGGAAAATTAAATGTAATATTTTCTGATTTAATAATTACATCTTCAAATTTAGAAATAGCTGGATATAAACCATATACACCCTTTGCTACCAGTAATTTATTGTCAACGATCTCAGTCAACATATTTTGAGCATCATTAAATAACTTTTTTGCCTCAATGCCTATTTTTTTATCTTCTAGTATTTTTGGGAAACTACCATGTAATTCCCAAGCATGAAAAAAAGGTGCCCAATCAATATAACTCACCAATTTATCTAGAGAAATACTATCAAAATGCTTTACACCAAACTTATCTGGTAAATATGGATTATATTTTATTATTGGTTTATTTAGTCTTGCTTCTTCTAAAGATAATAATTTTGTAGATCTCTGATTTTCATAGAACGTATCTCTTAATGCCTCATATTCATTTTTTGTCTCTTCAACAAAAATATCTTTTTTACTTGTTTTTAATAACTTCGAAACAACACCGACACATCTACTCGCATCTAAAACATGGAATACACTATTGGGATACTTCTCATCAATTTTAACGGCAGTATGCTTTCTACTTGTAGTTGCTCCACCTATTAGCAGAGGGATATTAATTTGTCTTCTATTCATTTCTGCAGCGACATAAACCATCTCATCAAGACTTGGTGTTATTAAACCAGAAAGCCCTAATATTTCTGCTTTTGATTCAACCACTGCATTTAAAATTTTATCTGCACTTACCATAACACCTAAATCAATAATATTATATCCATTACATGCTAAGACAACTCCAACAATATTTTTCCCTATATCGTGAACATCCCCTTTAACCGTTGCTAAAACAATTGTTCCATTTGAAACTTCTATTATACCTTTCTCCTCTTTTTCTTTTTCAATAAAAGGAACTAAGTATGCTACAGATTTTTTCATTACTCTTGCAGATTTTACAACTTGAGGTAAAAACATTTTCCCGGAACCAAATAAATCACCTACTTTATTCATTCCATCCATTAAAGGTCCTTCAATAACATCAATTGGCTTTTTTAAATTTTTTCTAGCTAGTTCAGTATCTTCAATTATATATTGATCTATTCCTTCTACTAATGAATAAGCTAAACGATCCGTTATTGGTAGAGACCTCCACTTATTTTCAACTACTCTGTTTTTTTTTGTTCCTCTAAAGTTTTCAGCAATTTCTACTAGATTTTCAGTTGCATCAGCATGTTTATTAAAAAGTACGTCTTCCACAGCTTTTTTTAATTTTTTATCGATATCATCATATAAAGTGAGTTGACTTGGGTTAACAATACCCATATCCATACCACATTTCAGAGCATGAAAAAGAAAACATGAGTGCATAGCCTCGCGTACACCATTATTGCCACGAAAAGAGAACGAAAGGTTACTGATACCACCACTTACATGACTATGAGGCATTTTTTCTTTGATTGCTTTAACAGCATCAATGAAATCTTTTCCATACTGATTATGTTCTTCAATCCCTGTAGCTACTGCAAAAATATTTGGGTCAAAGATGATATCTTCTGGAGCAATTTCAACCTGCTTGGTTAAAATTTCAAATGCTCGTTCACAAATACTAATTTTTCTTTCAAATGTATCCGCTTGACCTTTTTCGTCAAATGCCATTATGATAACAGAAGCACCATATTTTTTCACAAGCTTGGCTTGTCTTACAAATTCTTTTTCACCTTCTTTTAAGGAGATAGAGTTAACTATTCCTTTACCTTGAATATTCTTTAGGCCTGCCTCAATTACAGACCACTTAGAGGAGTCAATCATTATTGGAACTTTAGAAATATCAGGTTCTGCAGCAATCAAACGTAGAAACCGAACCATTGCTTTTTCCCCATCTATTAAACCTTCGTCCATATTTATATCTATTATTTGAGCACCACTTTGAACCTGATCAAGAGCTACTGATAGTGCTTCATCATATTTATCATCTTTAATTAATCTTTTAAACTTAATAGAACCAGTAACATTAGTTCTTTCCCCAATATTTATAAAATTTGAGTCTGGCCGAATTGTTACTGCCTCCAAACCGCTTAACTTAGTTAAAGGTAATGAGCCCGGAATGATACGAGGCGAAATATTTTCAACAGACTTAACAAACTCAGAAATATGTTCAGGACCTGTACCACAACACCCGCCAATAATATTTACTAATCCTGATAAAGCAAATTCCTCCAGAAAAATTGCCATATCTTTTGGATTTTCATCATAGCCACCAAATTCATTCGGTAAGCCAGCATTTGGATACACTAAGATATTAGTATCCGCTATCTTTGAAAACTCATCAATATAAGGCCTTATTTGTTCTGCGCCTAAAGCACAGTTTAAACCGACTGAAATCAATTTTGCATGCCTGATTGAATGCCAAAAAGCCTCAACTGTTTGTCCTGAAAGTAGACGACCACTAGCATCTGTTATTGTACCAGATATCATTAATGGAATGGCTAACTTTTTTTGGCCTAATACTGTTTCTACAGCGAAAATAGCCGCCTTACAATTAAGCGTATCAAAGACAGTTTCAATCATTAGTAAATCAACACCACCATCAATTAAACCATTAATTTGTTCTACATATGAATCCTTTAATTCATCAAAATCAATATTTCTGAACCCCGGGCTTGATACATCAGGACTCATTGAAGCAGTTTTATTTGTTGGACCAATTGCACCACAGACAAAGCGAGGTTTATGAGGAGTTTCAATATTATATTGATCACGAACTGAACATGCAATCTCTGCTGATATTTTATTTAATTCATATACAACCTTTTCTAAATTATAATCAGATTGAGAAATGCTTGTTGAGTTGAAAGTATTGGTTTCTATTATATCAGCACCAGCTTCTAAATAAGCAGCGTGTATTTCTTTGATTATTTTAGGACGAGTTATTGAAAGGATATCATTATTACCTTTCAAATCTGATTTATGATCTAAAAACCTACTTCCTCTAAAATCTTTTTCTTCTAAATCATAACTTTGGATCATAGTACCCATGGCACCGTCCATAACTAGAATTTTTTCTGATAATATTTTTTCTAATTTTTTCATATTTATATAAAAAAAAACCAGCGCTATAGCTGGTTTAATGTTTAAACCTTTTTAGCTTTTTTTAACGTCTAAGCAATATGGTACAAATAAGACATATAAATTTAATAATTTTTTTATTAGAGTTCACACTAAAATGATATTATTTGATAGTTGGTCCTCCTAGAATTACCAAACCATCTCCTAGATCGTATTTTTTGTAGTTTTCTTGGAACTTCAAAACTAACTCAGTTGCTGCTAAATCATATTTTTTTGAATTATTCCATGCTGCTTGAGGGTTGAGTAAATGACTTTCTATCCCATTTAGTTTTTTTGGTATTTTAAAATTAAAATATGGATCTTCTTCAAATTTTGAACTTTCAATATTACCATTAAGAATAGAATCTATTATTAATCTTGTCTTTGGTAAGCTAAACCTTTTTTTTCCAGACTGAGCATTATTTCCTACCCATCCAGTATTAACCATATAAATTTTAGTTTGAAATTGCTCAATCTTATTTTTTAAAAGTTCAGCATACCTCAAAGGGTGAAGTGTTAGGAAAGGGCCACCAAAGCATGGAGAAAATGTCGCAACTGGCTCATCTATGCCTCTTTCAGTACCAGCAATTTTTGCAGTATATCCACTAATAAAATGATACATAGCTTGATTAGGATTTAATTTTGCGATGGGTGGCAATACACCATAAGCATCACATGTGAGAAAAATGATTTTCTCTGGATGCCCAGCAATACTTAAAGCACCCTTATTCGAGACAGAATTTTGTATGTGGTTTATTGGGTATGAAACTCTCGTATTCTGCGTTTTACTCCCATCAGAAAAGTCTATTTCTTTTGTTTTTTTATCATATACTACATTCTCTACAAGTGCTCCTTTTTTTATTGCATTATATATATCTGGCTCCTCTCGTGGATCCAGATTGATTAATTTTGCATAACACCCACCTTCAAAATTAAAAATTCCATTATCAGACCATCCATGCTCATCATCCCCAACAAGTGGTCGGTTTGGATCTGTGCTAAGAGTCGTCTTTCCTGTGCCAGATAAACCGAAGAAAATTGCAGGGTTTTTATTATCTGTATCAACATTTGCTGAACAATGCATAGACAAAACATCTTTTTGGGGAAGAATGTAATGTAAGACTGAAAAAATTCCTTTCTTCATTTCTCCACCATATTCAGTACCACCAATAATTGCAATTTTTCTTTTTAGATGAAAAATAATAAAAGTTTCAGAATGCATACCAAATTTTTTAAAGTCTTTATTAAAAACTTCTGAAGCATTGATAATAGTAAAGCCTGGATCAAATCCAACTAATTCTTTTTCATCAGGTCTAATAAACATATTATGTACAAAGTGTGACTGCCATGCTTTTTTTGCAATAAATCTAACATTTAATGCATATTTCGGGTCTGCACCAGCATATCCATCAAAAATATAAGTTTTAGATGCATTTTCGATATTGTAATACTGAATTACTTTTTTGTAAAGTGTTTCAAAAATATCATTTGATATTTTTTTATTAACATCTCCCCACCATATTTTTCCTTTTGAGGATTCCTCTTCAACTATGTATTTATCTTTTGGAGACCTCCCTGTGTAAATACCCGTATCTACCATCACTGATCCTCTAAGACCAGTAGTCCCTTCATTATTACCAATGATATCTTTAGCTAAATCTTCAATTGGTAAATTTCTTTTTATAATTTTTTGATTTATAATACCAAGTTTACTAAGACCTCTGTTTTTATTATTCAATATCATATTTTATCCTTTTAAGAACCATGTGGGTGTGATTCTTTATAAACCTCTATTAATTTTTTTGTATCAACTTTAGTGTATATCTGAGTAGAACTGATACTACTATGCCCTAAAAGTTCTTGAATAATTCGAATATCTACATCTGCTTCAAGTAGGTGTGTTGCAAATGTATGTCTAAGTGTGTGAGGACTAGTACCTTTGGGGTCTCTAATATCTAAAGATCTTAAGACTGTAGAAAGATAATCTTTTAATATTATTTGTACAAGCCTATTAGAAATTCGTTTCTCACTCCAACCGCAAAAAATTGGTATCTCACCTTTTGAATTCCAATTTAAGGATCTTTCTTTTAGATATCGAGATAAGGCCTCTAATGCTTTACTACCAATGGGAACAATTCTTTCCTTATTTCCCTTACCAATCACTTTCAGTAACATTTCATTAATATTAAAAGAATTAATATTGAGACTAACCAACTCACTTAGTCTAATACCAGTAGCATAGAAGACCTCTAATATTGCAGTATTTCTAAGCATTCGAATAAAAGAACCTTTACGTTCTTTTTGTTGTATTATGGCTTTCTGGTAGTTTACCATAGGTTGATCCATCAATAATTGTATATTATCTGTTTTAGAACCACCTGATTTATCATTTGGATTTATACTTGTCTTTGGAATAATAATTGGAATGCTTTTTTCAATTGCTGGAAGAGAAATATCTAGTGCTGAATTTTTTTTTAGTTTATCAGTCATCATTAAAAATTTAAAAAAAGTTCTAATACTTGATAAATATCTTCGCCTTGTTTTACTGGTAACTCCATCCTCTTCTTCTTTTCCAAAAAAATTTCTCAATGCCCATTTATCAACCATCTTATAATCGATTGAACTTGT
>JAOHKG010000029.1 GCA_028101095.1 Fidelibacterota bacterium
GTGGGTTATGAGCCAACCCGTAATTTTATTTGGGATATTAACGGGCGCTATGAATGGGAAATGGATGGCCTTACAAGGATATTAGATAAAATGCCATTAATAGAAACTGAAAAAGTATCTTCGTTATCTGTGGAAGGTGAAATAGCTCAGGTAGTTCCCAACCCTAATTCAATTAGTAACAGTGCAACTGGAGACCCGAATGGAGTTGCTTTCATCGATGACTTTGAGGGTAGTAAGAGAACAACTTCCCCCTCAATTCAAAGGCGATTTTGGAAAGCTTCTTCAGCTCCTTTAATATATAGTTCTATAGATTCTTCATTTGAAAAAGAATTTAAACAGAGAAATAGGGGGAAACTTAGTTGGTTTAACCCATATGTGCCGACGAGAACTAAAGACATTTGGCCGAATCAGCAAACGTCACTTCGTGCGGGAAATGAGACAACTGATGTTCTTGTTTTAAGATATAAGTCAAAAGAGTATCAAAAAGATTTAGATCCTGATTCTCTTTGGGTTGGAGTTACTACTTCATTATATACAGGAGATTATGACCAAATTCAAAGTAAGTTTTTTGAAATTTGGGTTAAAGGAAGTACAGGGAGACTGCATATTGATATGGGTAAAATTTCCGAAGATTCGGATGGGAATGGAAAACTAAATACAGAGGACATTCCCGGAGCAGGATTAACCTTGGGGAATGGTTTTTTAGAAGATGATGAAGACACAGGTCTTGATGGTTGCTTTGATGAATATGAAGATGGTTGGGGTGGTTGTTTAGAATTCTCTGATACTTATGAAAATCTATTTCAGAGCGGTGATTCAATATTAATTAATAGGTTTGCTAATAGTGAAGATCCAAATGAAGATAACTGGAATTATGAAGCAGGAAGTTCAAACTATTCAAAAGCGAATGGTACAGAATCAAATGGAACAGGCTCCAGAATTCAAGAAGGTGGTAAGTATCCAGATACTGAAGATTTAGACCGATCTACATTTTTAGATAAAACAAATGATTATTTTTCAGCAGACTTTATGCTTACTGACACTACATTTCTTGCTGGAACAACAGAAAAAGATGGAGTCCCAACAAATTGGAAATTATTTAGAGTTCCATTATCAAGTTTTAAAAAAGTCCAAAATATAGAATGGAATGAAATTCGCTATGTTCGACTCGCTCTTACTGGTCTTGATTCAGTTCAAAAACAGATTCAAATAGCGAAAATGGAAATAGTTGGTAATGAATGGCAAGAAGTTGGAATAATGGATCAAGACTCAAGTCTTATTTCTCAGTCTTTTGTTGGCAATAGATCTAACTCTATTGAAAATGATGGGCCTCAGTTTAAAGTTGCTGTAATAAATACAGAAGATAATGCCGATTATATCCCTCCAAAAGGTGTTAAAGGGGAATATGATCAACTAAATGAAATACGCTCAAAAGAACAATCACTTGTTCTAGAATTTAAAGATCTGCCTGCAAAGTATACCGGATTAGCTCAAAAAACTCTTTATACGTTAAATGACAATCAGAAAAGAAGTTTTATGACATATGATTATATGAAGATGTATGTGTATGGCAATAGTCCAGATATTGAGTATGCTGAAACAAATGTAGAGTTATCTTTAAAGTTTGGTTTAGGTGAAGATTACTATGAAATAACACAGCCTGTATTTGATGGGTGGGACGAAGATGATGGGAGAAATAGTTTTAGAATTGACCTTGATTGGCTTACGTCTATAAAAGAAGGTGATCTAAGTAAAATTCAAAAAAACTTAGAATCAGATATTATAATAGATTCAGCAAACACTAGAAAATATATATTTATGGATGAAGCAGGAATCCCTAGTGGTAAACAAATTATAATTGTTGGTAAGCCTGCTCTTAATAGATTACAGTATTTTTCTCTAGGCGTGAAAAATACGGGTAACAACCCTATAAGCGGAGAGCTCTGGATTGATGAATTGCGTTTAAGCGGTGTTAAAAAAGAAAAAGGTGTTGCTATGCGTATGCAGTCGAGTCTAAAATTATCAGATCTTGGTTCCTTAACAGCTGTTTATAGTCGTCAGGATGCAGACTATCACAGATTACAAGAACGTCTTTCAAGGTCAAATAATTCTTCTGAAAACTTAAATTTAAATGGTAAAATGAATTTTGATAAAATTTTTCCGAACACATGGGGAGTTTCAATCCCTATCAATGGTTCATTTACACAAAATCAAAGTAAGCCAAAATATTACTCTGGCGAGGATCGGTTGGTTGATCAAGAAGATGTGCCAGATTCTATTATGACAAAGAGTAACTCTATATCTGTAAATACATCGATTAAAAAAACAAGTAAATCAGATAATCAATTTTTGAAGTATACTCTCGATAATGTTTCTCTTAATCTAAGCGCGTCCCAGTCTATATCTTCAGATGTAACCTATAGTGAGCGACGATCTGAAAATTATTCTGGTAAGTTCACTTACAATATTCCATTCGGAAGAAATAACTATATTAAGCCATTAATTTGGACTAAAAACATACCCGTAGTTGGTAAATCCTTTAGTGATCTTCATATTTATTATACTCCATCAATTTTTAGAACAGGTTTAAATATAAGTGAAAAGTTGACTTGGAATCAGACGAGAAGTGGTGTTAAAAGCCCCGAGACGTATAATTTTGGATTAGATAGATCCTTAAATCTTGACTATAAGTTTACCAATACCTTGACCAGTAAGTATAGCTGGAACGGGCAAAGTAAATTAAATGAATATCGTGGATATTTATGGACGGCTGTCAAAAATCTAGACCCTGGAACCGTTACACAAAAAACAGAAAGTTTTAACACATCATATAGTCCCGGAATTTTCAAATGGTTAAAACCATCATTTAATTACACCGCAAATTTTAGATGGTCTGATGACCTAACCAGAGAGGGACAGAACATAAATACCCAATTAAGATTTGGTTCAAATTTTACTCTAGCGCCAATTCAACTTGTTGAATTGTTTTATAAACCAGCTTCAAAAATAAAAAGTAGAACTGGAAGCAGGGGGCGAATTAGAGGGGGGAGATCAAGAGGAGCAAAGGCAAACGATCAGGCTGCTATAAAAAAGGATAAAAAGAAACCTAATTTAAAGCCATTAAATATTGTTCATAGTATTTTTAAAAAAATTAATCCAATTTCAGTAAGTTATAATGAAAATTTGAATAGATCTGCGAATCAAGTTATTGGTCAAATTCCGATTGGTTATAAATTTGGTTGGTTACCGGACCATGGGTTAAATCATTCTGCAGAAGTGGGTAGTAATTTAGGTGCTTGGGATCATTAAAGAGATGGTTCAGTTAGGAGTGGAATTAAGTTAACCAGAGCAATTACTATTAGTACGAATTTTTCACAAAACTTTACAACAACAATAGCAAGCTCAGGCTTAGAACAACTTTCAATGACCAGAGATTATTTACCATCAGGAGAATTATTTGATAAAGGGCTTCCTTTCCCGGGGTGGAGCTTTCGATTAAGTGGGTTGGAAAAATGGCCACTCATTAAGTGGTTTGCTAAATCAGCATCTTTTGAGCATAGTTATTCAGGTAAGGAAACCAGGTCGTGGCAATTTGAAGACGAATCACCTGAAAATATGAATTTTTTCAACTTTGGTATTTTTGCAGATAAGTATAAAGAATTTGAACGTTCTTCTAGAGTAAGTCGTAATTTTGCACCACTTATTGGAATGAATCTAACTCTGCCAAAAAATATTTCTGTCACATTAAGACACAATAGAAATAAGTCTTTGGATGAATCACCGAGTGGTTTAACAATTCAAAATGACAGAAGCTATACTTCGACAGGTACGTATACCCATAGAGGAGGAATTAATATACCTGTTCCCTTTTATGGGGATCTAAACCTAAATAATACCATAAATTTCACTATGAATTATGATCGAAACGAAAGTGAAGAGCAGCGTTCAGGGAATAAAGTCAATTTGGAAGTTGGCTCTTTTTCAAAAAGTTGGAAAACTGGACTAAGAATGTCATATCAATTCTCGACTAAAGTCAGTGGCGGTGTTCGTTATGAATACCGTGAAAGTGATACAAGAACAACAGGAAAGAAGATTGATAGAGATTTCGGATTCGATGTTAACCTTGCAATCTCAGGATAGAATGAAAAAGCTTACAATTTTATTATTAGTATTCCTTTTTAGTTGCGGTACTGGCTCTCCAAAATTTGATGAAGATAACGCCTTTAAGTATCTACTAACTCAATGCGAATTCGGCCCAAGAAACCCTGGGTCAGAAGGGTATTATGCATGTCTTAATTTCATGGTGGAGGAATTAAATAATTTTGCTGATGAAATCATTTTACAAGATTTTGATTATCAGGAGCAAAAGTATGGAAATAGATATGATCTTCAAAATGTTATAGCAAGATTTAATCCAGATGCAGAATTTCAAACCATAATTTCATGCCATTGGGACACTCGTCCGTGGGCAGAACATGAGGAAAAACGTAAAGACCGGAGCACGCCAATTATGGGTGCAAATGATGGAGCTTCCGGTGTTGCTATTTTATTAGAACTTGCTAAAATAATGGCTGAGAATCCTCCCGAAATTGGAGTAAACCTCGTATTCTTTGATGGAGAAGATATGGGTGTCTCAGGAGTTAATGATACATATTGCCAAGGGTCTAGGTACTTTTCAAAAAATTTACCTATACCCAAGCCCCAAGAAGCAATCAACTTAGATATGGTTGGTGATAAGCAGTTGCACCTTCCGGTCGAAAAATATTCATTAGAGTTTCATCCACAGCTTGTCCGATATCTTTGGAAAAGAGCAGATGATTTAGGGCTTGATGCTTTTGATATAACCCCTCAGAATGCGATTTATGATGATCATGTGCCACTTTATGAAATAGCAGGCATTCCAGCTATTGATCTGATAGACTTTAAATATCCTAATTCCTATGCTAATTTTTGGCATACATTAGATGATTTACCTGAAAATTGTAGTGCGAAAAGTTTGGGACAGGTAGGGACACTAATGGTTGATTATATCTATAATCGTGAAGGCCAGGATTGGAGTGAATTTTAATTGTGATTCTAAAAAATACAAACTTAAGTAAGTTATTTTCTTTAGTTGGTCTTTTCATGGTATTTTCATGTGATGAGCCCCAAAAAGATGATGTGGTCTCTATTCTTTCAGATTCTCAGTTTACCTTTCATCAGGATCAGAATAAGATATATTTTGCCATAAATGCTGCTAAAACTATGAATGGTATTCAGATTGATAGTGTTACTCTAAATTGGTACGGCTCAAGCCGAAGTAATGCTAAGGATGTATTAACATTAAATGATGATGGTTTCGACGGTGATATAATAATGAATGATGATCTTTACAGTATTAAAATATTAAATGACTCTACAGTAATTAAAAATATTTTAAAAGATGATTCAGGCTTTGTTTTTTTGGATTTTAACGCAATTTATGATTCAGAAGTCTTGTTAGTGAGAGATTCAATGAAAATTGGAAATATTATTCCAAGAATAATATCTATCAATGCGCCGGATACAATAAATCGTCCTCTTGATGCAACGATCTCCTTAGAAACAATCAGTGCAGAAGTGTTTGATGCTGATGGTCTTGAAACAATTAAGTGGGTTGGATTCACCTCATTTCATATAGATGGTGATAGCATTATGAATAATGGAAATTATATATATTTGCATGATGACGGTAGTGAGATAATATTATACGAACCAAACATTACAAGTGGTGATGAGACAAAGGATGACGGAGTCTTTAGTTTTAGAATCCCAATTTATGGACAGGGTTTTACTGAGCCAGGCTTTCAGACAAAAACTGGACGTTTTGTATGGAGATTTGCTGCACAAGATCTTTTAAATGATTACACAAATATAGTAGAACATGAAATTATCATTCAGTAAAACAATTCTCTTTTTCTTGAGTACAACAATTTTAAGTGGGCAAATCCAATCTCCCATGAGATTTAATTTAACCCTTGACGAGGATACGCTAAAATCTGCCGGGTTAAAAAGTAATATTATTGCTGAGATAAAGTTGATGGGTGATTCTTTAACTTGGTTGGGGACAGGTCAGGGATTAGCATTGCATAACGGTAAGCAGTTATTCTCTTTTTTATCCACACAAGATTCTCTTGCAGATCAAGAAGCTATTGGTTTATTACCGGCCGGAGGAATTCCTGCAATTGCTGTTAAAGGTGATACATTGGCAGTTTCTTTCTCTGGTGACAATGGGAGTATTCAAGTAGGGAAGGGATTAGCCCTTTCCTATAGCGCTCAGGATACTAATAATCTTTCTTGGCGATATTTTAAACAGCCCGTTGATCTTCCCTCTGATACGGTGAGGCCTTTCGGAGAAGGATATTACAAATGCTTACCCGTGACAGTCCCAGAAGCAAATGTAACCTATGATTCTTATATTAATGGAGATTTTCTATGGATTGCAAGTTGGGCAGGAGGACTAAGACGATACAATATGGAAGAAGGTAATTGGGAAAATGTTCCTCTTCCAATGGATGGACAAGACTCATTGTCACTCTGTGAAGGGTTTGATGATGTAGATGATTATGGACGTTCGGTATTACCAGGCTATTATCTTAATCCCAGGGATCCTGCAGATGGAGGTAATCATAACCATAAAGCTTTTTCAGTTCTCGCATATGGTGACACCGTCTGGGTTGGAACTGCCAATGGAATTAATAAGGGAATTCTTATTGATGAATGGGTCCAATTAGAGAATGGTAATCAACAATTGCTTAATTGCATAGAGTGGGAGCATTATTCTTTTCCCAATAAAGGTCTTTCTGGAAACTTTGTTGTAGGTATTGCTCGTCAAAAGTGGAGAGGGAAAACTACAATATGGGCAGCTTCAATGAATGCAGATATTCAAGGTGAAACTAGAGGTCTCAGTTATACAAGGGACAATGGATTAACTTGGAATACTGCACTTCTTGGAGAAAGAATTTATAATATATTTGCAAAAGATTCACTTGTACTAGCATCGAGTCAGTCAGGGCTCTGGAAAAGTTTTGATGGTCAAAATTGGGCGAAGTATTCACCTGCAATTGACACAACTTTTATGGTGCAAAGTCAAATTCTGACGGATATTGTTTATACAGCTGTACTTGATGAACGTTTAAGTAATAAAAAACTCTGGATTGGGACAGGAAATGGTGCTGCTCTATCTTCAGATTTACAAGGATCAAGTTGGAGTATCTTTCAAACAGAATATGATTCAACCGATTTTTATGCTTACCCTAATCCCTTTTCCCCTTTAAATCATAACCAGTTAAATGAGGAGGGATATGTTCGTTTTCACACTGGTGAAATATTCAATACTCAAGTTGAATTAGATATATTCAACTTTGCAATGGAAAAAGTTTTTCAAAAAAAAATAAACCTGAATAATTATAACGGTGCCTTAAAGTGGAATGGGAAAGACCTAAACGGAAATTTAGTACATAACGGTGTTTATTTTATTAGATTGAAATATGCTCCTTCTCTTACCAAAAGTCCTACCACTTTTTGGGATAAATTGATTGTGGTGAAATGATGAAAACGCTCATTCCACTTTTTCTGTTTTTATCAATTGTAAATTGTCAAGATTGGGCTTCTAAATCGGGAGGGTTTCTTCGAATGGGGATAAGTGCTCGATCTATAGCAATGGGCGGAGGCTTTACAGCTGAATTAGACAAAAGTTTTGCAACTTATCATAATCCTGCTTGGGCTGCTTTTTTAGTTCAGCGTCATATTGGTACATCTTATACAAACCTTTCTCTTGATAGAAGAATAGCCGCTAACAGTTTTGCAATGTCATTACCGCCAACCGCTGGAATAGGTGTTGCATGGGTCTTTGCGGGAGTAAATAACATACAGGGAAGATATAGCACTGGAATGAAATCCTCTAAAATGCAAACAGGCGAGAATGCTCTAATGATTACCTTTGCTCAGCGAATTAGACCGTGGTTATCGATTGGGGCAAATTTTAAATTATTAAAATATGATTTACCAATGACAGATAGTGACCAAATATCAGGTTCTGGAATAGGTTTTGATATTGGTCTTTTAATAAAAACTGGTAAATATAATACTTTTGGGGTTATGATTCAGGATGTTAATTCTAGGTACCAGTGGGATACAAATGAAGTTTATGCTCAAGGAGGCCCATATAAAGAAGATTTTCCAATATTATATCGTGTTGGGTCAAGGTTTTTTAATAAGGGGCTTGCTATAGTTGGAGATCTAGGAATAATAACTAATGGTTCTACCTTTTCAGGTATTATTCCAAGGTTAGGAGTAGAGTATGGATTCTTAGATCAGTATTTTTTTCGTGGGGGGTACGGTAATGACCGATTCGCTTTTGGTGCTGGATATGAGTATCGTTTATTTAAACAAAAAGACTCTAGAATAGACTATGCATTCTCAATGGATTGGGTTGCCCAAACAGCTCATACAATATCATATGCCTTTAGTTTTTAAATTTTTACTTTACCTTATTAGTATTCCGATATTTGGATTAGGAACTAAGTTTTTAATGCTTCCAAGTTCTGTCGAACAATTGACAATTGGTAGTCACTCTACCCTTGAAGGTGTGGCTCCTATTAATCCAGCGCTATTTTCAGCTCAAAATAAGCAATCCAATATTCTTATAAATCGAGGTGTGTGGATTGGTGATGTTAATATTATGAATATTGCTTTTAATCAAACTTTAGGGGAAAAAGTTTTTCATTTTGGTGTTAATTATTCTGGATTAACTGGTTTTGAATATAGGGAAGAGAAGCCTACTGATCTACCACTATCATATTTTAGTAGCTATGGTATTTCAGTGAAGTCAGGTCTTTCGCTTTCTGCCAATAAAAATCAATTCGGATTATCTTTGTCTTATATAAAAATAGCAACAGAAGTAGAAGAGACTAATGGTTTTGGGCTTAATTTTGGATACGTTTTTAATTTTAGTTCAGATTTTAAAATAGGGGTTTCCCTAGAGAATATTGGAAAAATGAATGAATTAATCTCAGAAGAAGTGAAATTACCTCAAAGAAGGTTGAGTACTCTTTCTAAAAAAGTAGCTTTAAATAATTCTTTCTCCACTATTTATGGCTCGATTGACTGGGGCAAGGGTAAGGCCAAAAATAAATACTTTATCGGTAATTCTTTTAATTGGAAAAATTCAAACCTATTTTCAGGTTTGGCATTATATGACAGTAATACAGAGGCTTCTGTTGGGTTTTCGATTAAAGTGAGCACTGTAAAAGTTGGGTATGGAATAAGGTTTGGGTCTCAAAAATTAGGAAATCCTTATTTGATATCACTGGATATCTTGTTACCATGAAAAAAATAGATTTAAAAACTCCAATGATATATTTTTTGATGATTATAATTGTTATTCTATTGATTGTCCTCAAGAAGATGGATGATCAAGCAAATAAAATAAATCAAGATAATGTTAAGGAAATACATACTCAAGAGATTGAGAAAATTAAAAAAGTTGAAGAAGAAAAAAAAATAGATAAAAAAGAGACTTCAATTGGTCTAAGAAAAATTGCGATAGTTATTGATGATTTTGGATATCGAAATGATGATGTATCTGATGGTTTTTTAAAAATTAATGCTAATTTGACTTATGCAATTATTCCAGGTCACAACTATAGTACTTCTTTTGGGGAAAAAGCTGCGAACGCAGGGTATGAAGTTATTGTTCATATGCCAATGGAGAATACGGGGAAAACATACGGTGAAGAAAAATTTGTTCTCATGACTGATATGGACAGTGAGACAATTAAGAGGCGTATAAACAATGCTTTCTTTCAAATTCCAACTGCAATAGGGATGAACAACCATCAAGGGTCAAAAGCTTCTGCGGATCAACATGTTATGTCAAATGTAGCCAAGGTAATTAAAGAAAAAGGACTTTTTTTTCTTGATAGCCGTACGACTGTTGAAACAGTGATTGTGACGACAATGGAGGTTTTTGGCGTACCTACAGCAAAAAGAAATATTTTTCTTGATAATGAAGATAGTGAATTAGAAATAAGGACGCAGTTAGAAAAATTAGTAAAAAAAGCTGAGCGGGATGGCTCATCAATTGGTATTGGTCATGCTAAAAGGAATACGTTGAGTGTTTTAAAAGCAGAAATACCTAAGCTTCAAAAAAGAGGCTTTAAGTTTGTGTTTGTATCTGAAATGGTACGTTAAAAATAATGCCAATTTTATGTAGGGTTACAAGGGGTGAATTAACAGAGAGTATTCATGTTGGTTTTGCAGCAGCTGTGGATGAGAGTGGTAAAGTTTTTTATTCAACTGGAGATGCTCAGCACTTAACATGTATTAGGTCTGCATTAAAACCTTTTCAGGCTGCAGCAGCTGTAAAAAATGGAGTTCTTGATTCAGCTGGATTTAATAATAAAGAATTGGCTTTGATGTGTGCCTCTCATAATGGAGAAAAAGATCACTTACAAACGGTCCAATCAATGTTAAAAAAAATTGGACTTTTAACAGAGCACTTAAAATGCGGATCTCATATGCCCTTAGGTAGGGCTGCAAGAAAAGAAATGATAATGAAAAGACTTGAGCCCAGTGCTCTACATAATAATTGTAGTGGGAAACATGCTGGAATGTTAGCTTTTGCAAAGCACTTGAATAAAGAATTAGGATTATACACCCATAAAGATCATCCTGTACAAAATAGAATAATAACTTATATTGAAGACTTGTTGGGAAGTAATAATATTCCATTGGAAATAGATGGTTGTTCTGCGCCAACCCCCTTTTTAACAATTGAAATGATTGCAGTGCTATTCCAAAAGCTTGGAGCAGGTAAAAAGAATGAGTTAGGGCTTGTTTTTAATGCAATGGCTGAGAATCCAGGCCTAGTTGGTGGAGAAAAAAATTTTGATACACAATTTATCAAAGCATTAAAAGGATCTGGGGTTACAAAAGTTGGTGGTGAGTCTGTAAGAGGAATAACAATAAAAACAAAAAATAGAGGCTGCATCGGTTTAGCCATCAAAATTTTAGATGGGAATTTTAGAGTCTTGCCCATGGCGACAATTAAATTATTAGAGCACCTAGAATTATTAGACGAAGTTCAAATAGAGGCTTTAAGTAAGTTTAAAAATAAAAAAATAATTAACCATAACGGAGATGAAGTTGGTCGAATTGAGGCCCACCTTGAATTTTAAATGAAATATATATTATTAATACTAACCGCAGCTAGCTTAAATGCAAGTTCAAGTCGAATAATGACATATAATATTTTGAATTATTCTAATGATGATTCAAGAGAGCAAAACTATATTTCAATTTTAGATTTAGTACAGCCTGAGCTAATTGTAGTACAGGAAATTTTAGGGCAAAATGGCTATGATAATTTTAAAGCTGATGTTCTAGACATTCTAGAGCCAGGAGAGTGGTCCTCTGCCCCGTTTATTAATCAAAGTGCTCAGCAAGATATAGCACTATTTTATAATCAAGATATATTCACATTTATAAGTACTCAACCAATTTATACTGCACAATCATCTGGAACTAGAGATGTTATTGAATGGGTAATGACTCATAATTCATCTAGTTTAGAGTTTAATATTTATGGTGTCCATTTGAAAGCAAGTTCAGGTGCAAATAATGCTGCCCAGAGGTTGGAAGAAGTAACTATTTTACGAAACCATCTTAATGCTCTTGACCCCAATAAGAAATTTATAGTTGCTGGAGATTTCAATATTTATTCAAATAATTCAAATTCAGAGCCAGCATTTGACATGCTCACAACAGAAGGTGGGAATTCTCAAGGTCAGTTATTCGATCCAATCAACAGGATTGGTAATTGGCATAACAACAGCTCCTTCGCTGATGTCCACACTCAATCTCCAAGGACTACTCAGTTTGGGGGGGGGGGGCTAATGGTGGAATGGATGATCGATTTGACTGGCTATTTATTTCTGGATCTATGCTTTCAACCGGATCAGATATTCATTATATCGAAGACACATATGAAGTAGTTGGAAATGATGGAAATCATTTTAATGATGCTATAAATAATGGCAGTAATGCTGCCGTAAGTAGTCAGATTGCCAACGCTCTGCATTCTGCTTCAGACCACCTTCCTGTATATATGGATGTCTGGTTTGACGATTTAGTTTTTGGAGATTCTTCTATTGTAATCTCTGAAATAATGGCTAATCCTGCATCTGTCTCTGATTCTTATGGAGAATGGTTTGAAATTTTCAATATCTCTGAAAGTTCAGTTAATTTAAATGGCTGGATTATTAAAGACGGTCAAGATAACGAGCACATTGTTAACGATTCAAGTAACGATTTTTTGATTCTTCCTGGTGAATATTTAGTTTTTGCTAGGAGTGCTGATTTAGATGCAAATGGCGGGCTTAATTCAGATTATGTCTATTCTGGAATATCGCTGTCTAATTCAGATGATGCACTTATACTTACAGATAGTCAAAATGCAATTATTGATGAAGTTAATTATGATAATAACTGGGGCTTTTCAAGCGGAGCCTCTTTGGAGCTGCATGATGTAGCCTCAAATAATAATAATAGTGCTAATTGGTACGAATCAAGAAATATTTATGGAGCTGGTGATTTTGGGACTCCTGGGACAAGCTTTAGCGATACGCTTGGATTGATAAATTTTAAAGATATCCCAAAAAACTTTAATCTTTCTAACCCCTATCCAAATCCATTTAACCCAACTACTGTTTTTATAATAGATAATCCATTTTCACAAGATCTCCAGCTGAATGTTCTCAATATAAGAGGACAAGTCATTGATTCTTTCAACGATGAGTACAAATTAAAAAACGGTGCGAGATTTACTTGGAATGCAAAAAACAACTCTACGGGTATCTATTTTTTCCAATTATCAAATAAAAAAAAATCAGTTGTTAAAAAAGTAATCTATATAAAGTAAATGAAATTTCTTCTAATCTTAATTTTAAGTCATTTTCTGATTCATGCTCAATCTATTCTTCCTCTGGCGGATGATGAGTATGATAAATATACTTCTGTAGGTAATCTCGGCTTAACTATCACTAACTTTGGTATTTTAGGTAATGGTTGGAATAGAATGGAAGATGGATCTATTAATCCTTCTTGCCAGTATAAACAGCAAACTGAAATTAGTAGAGAACAGATCGAGCACTTCTCCTATGCGGGCTTATGGGTTGGAGGTATTGTAAATGGTCAAAGAAGAGTCTCAACTTCAATAGTTGATGGAGTTTTTGAAGCTGGGAACGAAGGATTTGAACTTTTCCCCAAATCTCCAATTACGATTCAATCTTCTATTGCCTCAACAACTCAAGATTCAATGGCTAAATATTATTCACCTAGTGCAGTATCTCATCAAGATATGATTATAGATTTTAAAGACTATGGTGATAATCCTTCCGAAAACTTAGGTATCCCTAATCATACCCCGCTTGGTTTAGATATCCGGCTAGAGAGCTATGCTTGGAATTATTCTTATGCAGACGCTTTCGTGATATTAAACTATACCTTCACAAATCAGTCTGAGGATGTTATCAATGATTTATATGCTGGTATTTGGGTGGATCCATCCATTGCAAATTTTAATTACACAGATTATTATTCTCCAGGAGGAGGGTTTACGTGGTATGATAATTTAAATGGTTATGATGAAACGTTAGACCTTTCAGGCTTTACAAGGGATATCGCATATCAGTATGATACTGATGGTGACGATGGTTGGGCTGAATCATATTTAGGGATTTCTATTCTAGGCTCGAGTATTGATAAAAAATATTTAAAATCAGAATATAATCAATGGGTTTGGACGAATTCAAGTAATAGTGATTTTCCTGCCTATAGTATGCCTATTAATGATAATGAAAGATATGATAAAATGTCTTCGACTGTACCAAAAGGTACAGGCCCAGAATATACTGCAGAAGGTTATCCCGCATCAGAGAATAGCTGGTTGTTTTTAATGTCTGCTGGCCCACTGGGTTCTTTGCCAAATGCAGATACTACATCATGGACATTAGCGCCAGGAGACTCGTGCACTATTTCTTTTGTAGTTGTTTGTGCTATGTGGGATGATGGTGCTTCGGGTGACTCTCCTCTTAGAAGAGAAAAAATGTATGTCAACTATGATTGGGCTCAAAAAGCATATGATGGTGAAGATAAAAATAGAAATAATATTTTGGAGGAGGATGAAGACATAAATAATAATCAAATTCTTGATCGCTACATTCTTCCTGCGCCTCCTCCTTCTCCAAACCTTTATTTAGATGTGGACTCAAAAAAAATTACTCTTTATTGGCAAAATAATGCAGAGAGTTTTCTGGATCCAATAAGTCAAGAAGCTGATTTTGAAGGATATCGCTTGTATGGGGCAAGGAAAACAGATAACCAGAGTTTAGGTGAGTTTACTCTTCTTCAAGAAGTCGATCTAAATAATGGTATAGGATATAATACAGGTTTTTCCTCAGTTCAAATAGTAAATGAATTTGGGGATCCTGATAGTATTTTTATCGAGGGGAGCTATTATCACTATAAATTTGAAAATTTAAATGTAAAAGATGGATGGTTGAATTATTATTCCATTACCGCATATGACCAAGGTGACCCTGAAGCAAATTTAGGAAGTCTAGAGAGCTCATTGTTTGCAAATCGAACTTATGTATATCCCGGAAAATCTGCTGCTTCAGCAGACGGTTGGGAAGGGGATCCAACCGTTTATCCAAACCCATACAGAGGCCAAGCTTCGTGGGATGATAATAGTAGTCGTGGTAAGTTGATCTGGTTTCGTAATCTTCCTCAGAAAGCTGAAATACGCATTTTTTCTCTTGCTGGTGATTTAGTAGATATAATTGAGCATGATCAAAGTTATAATGGGAAGGATATTAATAATATAGACTCGAAAAAGAACCCTATAATGTCTGGCGGTGAGCATGCATGGGATATGATTACAATGTATGATCAAGCAACAGCTTCAGGTTTATATCTTTTTACTGTGGAAAATCAGTTTTCGGGAGAAATAAAAGAAGGGAAATTTCTATTAATTAAGTAGTTAGGTACTATAAAAGTGTTATTTTTAACAACCATATTTAAAGGAAAAACAATGAAAAACTCTATTTTTGTATTACTTTTAACATCTTTACTAATTGCAAATTCTTCTGGCCCAAATGCTGGGCATGCGAATAATGCACCAAGTCTTAATAACTGTACTTCTTGTCACTCGGGTACCGCAAATACGGGAGATGGCTCTGTCTCTTTTGCAGGACTCCCTGAAAGTTATGTGCCTGGAACAACGTATGAAATCACAGTTACTGTCGATGGAACAGGTGGGTCTGGATATGGATTTCAAGCCATAGCACAAGCGGGAGATACTCCCGCTGGTAATATCGCACTTAATGCGAGTTCATCTCAAGCAGAGATGAATGGGGATTACATACAGCAAAGCACTCCTGCAACTTCGGGCAGTTGGGTTTTTGACTGGATTGCTCCTTCCACTGATGTTGGAGATGTTACTTTTAGTGCATCTGGATTAGCTGCAAATTATCCAAGTTCTAACGCTGGTGATGAAGTTTATACATCGGCTATTGTTATCCCTGCATTAGTCCCAGCTGATGTTACAGGTTTGCTTTTTAGTGAATATGCTGAAGGAACATCAAACAATAAATACTTGGAGATTTATAATGGTACAGGTGCAGCTATTGATTTATCGGGTTTAGCATTTCCTAGTGTTGCAAACGCACCTGAAACAGCTGGAGTTTATGAGTATTGGAATACTTTTCCTGCTGGTGCATCTATTGCTGCTGGAGACGTTTACATTATTGCTCACGGTCAAGCAGATGAAAGTATATTGGCTGTAGCAGATCATACACATAATTATTTGAGTAATGGGAATGATGGTTACTGTCTGGTCGAAGGTACTGAGGCAGACTATGCGGTAGTTGATTGTATTGGAAACTGGGATGGAGACCCAGGCGATGGTTGGAATGTAGCTGGTGTTGAAGAAGCCACAATGAACCATACACTTGTCAGAAAGTCAACCGTAACTGTAGGAAATGAAGGTGATTGGGCTGCTTCTGCTGGAGATAGTCCTGCTAACTCAGAATGGATAGTTTTAGATGTAAATACATGGGATTATTTAGGAAGCCATCCGCACGAAATTTCAGGACCTGCGCCGACTATTGTTATAAATGAATTTTTAGCTAATGCTGGTGAATGTTGTGGAGTCGATTTATTCGAGAGTGCAGAAGATTTTGTAGAGTTATATAATCATGGTGAAGATGCTGTTGATATCTCGGGATGGGGGTTTAGTGATACAGATGGTGAAGTT